>NZ_JAMYSY010000016.1:0-134865 GCF_040322175.1 Mesorhizobium sp. M0185
AACGGGCCCCCCCCGATATCTACCGTTATGATGTCGTGGGCAGCGACTGTGGTGTAAAACAGCCCGCCCCCCCCGGGCGTGGCGGGCGGCTTTGTCTTGGGGCCCGGCTAGCGCCGAGAGCGCGGCTCGGGTCTCGGCGTCGTAGACCGAAAGCCGGCCACCGCGGTGGAAATTATGCTGCCCTGCCGGTGGCCCATCGGCAGCGTCGATCCGGTAGAGCGCAACCAGAAAGCCGGCCAGCGAACGGGCGAACTCAGTAAGATCGGCAATCAGTCCACCAGCCGCCGGTCTGCCGCCAAGCCAGCGATAGACGGACCAGGGCCATGGATAGCCTTCACCGGGCGCGCCTTTGGCCAGCGGCACGGGTATCGGCAGAGGCAGGTGAGGCGCGAGGCGAGGCAGCCAGCGGTGCTCCTTCTCGACCTGGGCGACATAGGCGGCAGCGCTCGGCAGCCGTACCGACATGCTGTCGCCCAGCCGGAAGGTGCGGTTGTCCCAGCCGCCAGGCTCGACCGGCTCTACCGGCAGGTCCGCCCATTTGGGGAACTGCGCGGCAATCAGCCGGCGAACAAGTGCGGCATCTATCGGCATGCCTGGCGTTCGTTCATCGGGCGGCATCGGGCTTGCTCCGGTCTTCTGAATAGCCGGCGGTCCATCTTTTTGTCGTCGCACTCTTGCGGCGCCACCTGATTCCCTTGCCGGCAAATTCTCTAAGCCTTGCGTTCCCAGCGCCGGTCGGGCGTCTGCTGCCAGTAGGTCACGGTGTGGCCGGCCTCCTTCATTGTCTTCCAGTGCGTGCGTGCCGCCTCTAGCTGGGCTGCATCGTGGCCGTCGAACAGGAACACGGCGCGCTGGTAGCCGCCAAGCTCCGGCGGCACCGCCCCATCGACCAGGAAGCGTATCTGCGACTGGTTCGGATTGTCGGGGCCGACGGTCAGAACCACCGGCTGCTCGGCGGGATGGGCTTCGCGATCCGTTGCGTGGGCCAGGAATGAATCGTCCCGGAAAGTCCACAGATGCTGGTCCAGCGCGTCGCGCCGTTCCTCGGTGCCGGTCTGCACCACGGCACGCCAGCCGCGATCGATACTGCGCTCCAGGAGGCCGGGCAACGCATCCTCCAGCGTCGATTCGGTCAGGTGATAAAACAGAATCTCGGCCATGCGTTCAGTCTACATTGTCGGAGTCCCGCCCCAGCCGCTCATTGCTCGTAATGATCGCGCACCAGCCGGTCGAGCAGCCTGACGCCGAAGCCGGAAGCCCATGACTGGTTGATCTCGTTGGAAGGCGCGCCCATCGCGGTGCCGGCGATGTCGAGATGCGCCCAGGGCGTGTCCTTGACGAAGCGCTGCAGGAACTGCGCGGCAATGATGGCGCCGCCATGGCGGCCGCCGATGTTCTTCATGTCAGCATTCTTGGAATCGATCAGCTTGTCGTATTCGGCACCGAGCGGCATGCGCCACACCCGCTCCTGCGTCGCCTGTCCGGCCGCCGTCAACCGGTCCGCCAACTCGTCATTGTTGGAGAACAGGCCGGCATAATGCTGGCCGAGCGCGACCATGATGGCGCCGGTCAGCGTCGCCAGATTGATCATGAATTTCGGCTGGAAGCGGTCGTTGCAGTACCAGAGCGCATCGGCCAGCACCAGGCGGCCCTCGGCGTCGGTATTGAGCACTTCGATAGTCTGGCCCGACATCGAGGTGACAATGTCGCCCGGTCGCTGAGCGTGGCCGTCGACGGCGTTTTCAACCAGCCCGACAATGCCGACGACATTGACCTTCGCCTTGCGCGCGGCCAGCGCGTGCATCAGCCCGGTGACGGCAGCAGCGCCGCCCATGTCGCCCTTCATGTCCTCCATGCCCGACGCCGGCTTGATCGAATTGCCGCCGGTGTCGAAGGTGACGCCCTTGCCGACGAAGGCGACCGGGCTTTCCTTGGCCTTGCCGCCGTCCCACCGCATGACCGCGATGCGGGCGCCACGCGGCGAACCCTGCGCTACGCCCAGCAGCGAACCCATGCCGAGCTTCTTCATCTCCTTCTCGGCCAGGATCTCGACCGTGACGCCGAGCGCCTCCAGTTCGGCGATGCGGGCGGCGAATTCCACCGGTCCCAAAACATTGGCCGGTTCATTGACCAAATCGCGCGCCAGCAAGACGCCGTCGATCACCGCCGCTTCATCGGCGAAGGCCTTCTTTGCAGCTGCCGGATCGGCGGTGTGAATAGTCACCTTGACCGGCTTTTTTGGCTCGCGCTTGTCGTCACCATTGTTCTTTTTGGTCTTGTACTTGTCGAAGGAATAGCTGCGCAGCAGGATGCCCGCTGCAAGCTGAACGGCTTGCCTGCCGCTGACGGCCGCACCGGGAAGATCGAGCACGACGGCCACTTCGGTTGCCTTGCGAAAGGACGCGGCAATCGTGCCGCCGAGCTTCAGCCAAGCGTAATCATCGAGATTGGAGCCCTTGCCGGCACCGACCGCCACCAGCCGCTCGAGCGATGTCCCTTCCGGTGCCAGCACTTCGACCAGGCTGGCGAATTTGCCGGTGAAGTCGGCGACCGGAAAAGCCCGCTCGAGGGTCTTTGCCGGATCGCAAGCCCTGGCGGCATCGCTGAGGCCGCCCTCGTCGGCCACCAGAACGAAAACGCTGCCTTTTTTGGGCGCGGCGAATTTGGCAAAGGCGATCGAGGGTCTCGAATTCATCATGTCCTGCTTTCGGGGAAGTGAGTTGGATTATCGCGAGAAACGTTCGTCAGTGAGCGGCGGGTTGAAACAGCTCGATGACATTGCCCGATGGGTCTTCGAGCAGCGTCTGGGAACCGCCGACGCCCGTTATGATATCGTTGCGAAAGACAAGTCCAGCACTCTTGAGGCGCGCAACCTCTTCTTTCAGGTCCGGCACCACCAACAGGATGCGATTCCAACCTCCCGGCACCGGCTGCCGGCCATCCGGCATCGCCCGTGCACCCGAACTGCCGGGTCCGCTTAGAAGGAGCCGTAAAGCGCCGCGTGTGACGGAAGCAAAAGCCGGTCGCGCGTCCTGTTCAACAGCGAAGCCCAGATGTCCACAGTAGAAGTCGATCGAGGCGGCGACATCATCGACCATGTAGCGAATGCTGACTGGCGTCATGACCATTGACCTTTCGGTTCGAGCACCTTTCAACAAGGCGTGTCTATTGCGGGCGGAACAGTCGGCATAGTCCGGCTCATCATCGCTGGTTGACAATCCGCGCCGCTATCGCCCTGGCCTGAATGCGGGCGTTGGCGAAACAACCGCGAATGCTCGGCCGCATGCCGGTAAACCACAGACCGGGCAATTTCGGATCGGCATCGCCGCCGTTGAAAAGCGGAACGCCCTTGCCGTCGAGAACGCCAAGCTTGCCGAACATCTGTTCCAGACCGGTGCGATAGCCGGTCGCCGCAATGACGATATCGGGCGTGATCAACCTGCCGTCATTCAATACGATGCCGTCTTGGGTAAATTCCCGCAATGGTGGCACCACCACGATCGTGCCTGCCTTTATGGCGCGAACCGCGCCGTCATCGGCTGCGATCGCGGTGTAGTCGGCGCTCAGACGGCTCGCACCGCCTATGGGAGCCGGCGGAAGCCCAAATTTCGTCAGGTCGCCGAAAACCAGGCGCTGGGTTGTCGCCATCACCGCATCGGCCAGCCGCACCGGCAAGCTCGCCATCAACGGTGAAAGCCTGTGGACGGCGACCTTGCCGATGCGTTTCGGCAGCAGCGACGGGCCGTTGCGGGCCGACAGCCAGATGCTTTGGGCATCTGCATTCGCAAGATGGTTGAGTGCGTCGAACCCCGAATTGCCGGCTCCGACGACTAGCACCCTTTTGCCGGCGTAGTCCTTTGCGTCGCCAAAATCGGCCGAATGGATAATCCGGCCTGCAAAATCCTTCATGCCTTTCCACGCGGGAATAAACGGCTGCCGGTCGCGCCCGGTGGCGACGACGACATGACGCGCCAGACGACGTCCGGCGTTCGTCCGCACGGTCCAGTGATCGCCATCGAACGTGATCTCTTCAACGGCCACGCCGAATGCGACCGGCAGACCATGCGCCTGGCTGAAATCGTTCAGATGGCGAATGACGGCCGATTTATGCGGAAAAGCCGGGGTGCCTGCGGGATAGCCGACGCCGGGCAGCGTCGAGAGATCGCGATGCGTATTGAGGTGCAGCCGCTGGTGCCGCCGATGCCAGGGTTCGGCAAGGCGGCTCTCCTTTTCCAGGACGAGCGTCGGTACGCCGGCCTTCATCAAGGCGTGGGCGGCGGCAAGGCCGGCCGCGCCGGCGCCGACCACGATCGCGCCGTCAAAGACGGTTTCCCGACCGGTTTGACTGCGCAATTTTTCCGCTTCCATGCTGGGGCTCAACAGATCCTGACCCGTCTTATCACGCCGCGGCGGTCGCGACCGGCGCGACATTTGGTCGTTTTGCCGCATTTGACAAGACTTTGGCCGAAATCGCTCCCATATGCGATATCGAACCATCCACGATTCGTCGCGGCACGGCCCCGCTTCCCGCCGCAACCTGTTGTTAACCAACAATGTTCGCTCTTTCTTATCCATTGCCGCCGACACTCCGGCCCAGCGGATTTTGCGATCCGGGACTGAACCCGGATCGAACCGCCAAACTGAGCCAGTTGTGCAGCCGGCGCCGGACGACTACCTTGTTCCAAGGCATGATGCCGTTCGAAATCGCCGAGAAAAGCCTTCATGAAGGTCGTTGAACGCTACATCATGCGCCGTGCTTTCGCGGTATTCGCGCTGGCGCTCGTCTGGACGCTGGCGATCGTCTGGACGACTCAGGTGCTCGCCCGCATCGACCTCGTCACCGATAGCGGTCAGTCGGCCCTCACCTTCTTCGAAGTCGCAGCGCTGATCATCCCGACGATCGTTCCGATCGTCGTGCCGTTCGCCCTGGTGGTCGCGGTCGCCCAGATCCTCAGCGTGATGAATTCGGATTCGGAGCTGGCCGTCATCAATGCCGCCGGCGCTTCACGCTGGACCATCGTCAGGCCGATCATGCTTCTGGCACTTGCAGCCAGCGTTTTTTCCTTCGCCGTCGACAATGGCGTCGACCCTTACGCACGCCAGAAGAACCGCGAGTTGATTGCGTCGTCGCGTGCCGATCTGTTGTCGTTGATCATCCAGGAAGGCACCTTCCGTAAGATCGATGACGGCCTGTTCCTGCAGGTTGGCGAACGGCTTCCCGACAACCGTCTCGGCGGCATCTTCGTCGCCGATTCGCGCGAAGAAGGCGTCAATCTCATCTACTACGCCAAGACCGGCAGCATCATCGAACGCGGCGACGAGAAGGTGCTGATGATGAATGACGGCGTCATCCATCGCAAAACCATGACCGGCGACCTCTCGGTGATCCGGTTCACCTCCTACGCCTTCGACTTGTCCGCTTTCATGTCGGCATCATCTGACATCCTGCTTTTGCCGAAGGACCGGACGACCCAGTATCTGCTCAATCCCAGTCCGAACGACAAGATGTACCAGCAAAAGCCGAACAGGTACCTGGCCGAGCTCAACCAGCGTTTTTCCGAGTGGTCCTATTCGCTCGTCTTCGCGCTGATCGCGCTCGCCGTTGCCGGAGATGCGCGCTCGCATCGCGAGGCGCGTGTGCACCCGCTGATCACGGCAATCGCGATCGCGCTGTTCGTGCGCTGGCTCGGGTTCTTTGCCGCCGGCAAGGCCGACAAGGTGCCGCAATATGCCTATATGGTCTACGGCGTCCCGATCGTGGCATCGGCGATTGCCATCTGGTTCATCGTGTCCAACCGGACCATGGAACTGCCGGTTGCCTGGGCCGATTGGATAACCAATCTTGCCGGCCGCTTCAGTGACGGCTGGAGCGCCATCAAGCTCCGTTTTGCCGGGCGTGGCGCATCCGGACAGGGAGCCGGCTGATGGGCTGGACTCTGGGTCGGTACTTCTTCTTTCGCTATGTGACGATCACCATCTGGTTCTTCATCGGCCTCTTGGCGCTGGTGTTCCTGATCGATTTCACCGAGCTTTCCGGCCGTACGACCGGCGTGCCGGGCTTCACCTACGCAACTGCGTTCGCCATTTCGGGGCTCAGGATGCCGATGATCATGCTGCAGACGGTGCCGTTCGTCGGCCTGTTCTCGGCGATGGCGACGTTGGTGTCGCTCAACCGCAAATATGAATTGGTCATTGCCCGTTCCGCCGGGGTTTCCGCATGGCAATTCCTGCTGCCGTGCTGCATTGGGGCGCTGCTGTTTGGAGCCTTGTCGGTCGGCGTCATCAATCCGGTAGCCGCGCACGCCTATTCCTGGTCCGAGGAGATCGAGACCCAGCTCCGTTCGGGCAAGTCGAACAGCGTCTCGGCCGATGCTGCGCCCTGGATCAGGCAGAAAACCAACGCCGGCGACACCATCATCGGCGCGCGCGCCATTCTCAATCAAGGCCTGGAGATGGCCGACGCGGTCTTCTTCAGCTTCAGCCCGCAAGGCGACATCATCGAGCGCAAGGATGCTGCGCGCGCCTTTTTGCGGGACGGCTACTGGGAATTGCAGGACGTCAAGGTGTTCCGGGACGGTACCATCCAGTCGTTACCCAGCGATCGGCTGCCGACCAATCTCAAGCCGGAATTCGTGCAAGAGCGGTTGGCGCGCCCTGAGACCATTCCCTTCTACGATCTGCCCGGCAAGATCGAAGTGGCCCGCTCCTTCGGCCTCAAGGCAAATGCCTTCGCCATGCAGTTCAATTCCCTGATTGCGCTGCCCTTCCTGCTTGTCGCGATGACGCTGATTGCGGCAACGGTATCAATGCGATTTGCGAGGATGGGGCAGTCGGCAACGATGATTCTGGGTGGCATCGTGGCCGGCTTTCTGCTTTATGTCGTTTCGGTGCTGGTCAAGGCATTCGGCGTAGCGGGATTCGTACCCACTGCCGTAGCGGCTTGGGTCCCGGTTGTCGTGGCTATGTTCTTCGGGGTGACATTCCTGCTATACAAGGAAGACGGCTAGTGAGGGAGGCGGTTTTGCGCAGCCATAGGCACGCCGGTTTGGCACGCCTCTCTGCGGCGAGCGCCTTGGCGTGCCTGCTTGCCAGCGTCGCCCCGGTTGCTCCGGCTTTTGCCCAGGACGTCAGTGAGCTGGCAACGAAGGTTCCGAGCGGCACGCAGATGCTGCTGGCAGCCGATACGCTGGTCTACGACAACGACAAGCAGACAGTGACGGCCGTCGGCGGCGTCCAGATCGACTATGGCGGCAACCGTCTGGTCGCCCAGCGGGTCGAATACAACCGCAACACCAAACGCCTCGTCGCCAGCGGCAATGTCGAACTCGTCAATAGCGACGGCACCAAAATCTATTCGCAGCATGCCGACATCACTGACGATTTCGCCGACGGCTTCGTCAACGCGCTGCGGGTCGAGACCATAGACAAGGCGTATTTCGCCGCCGAAAGCGCGGAGCGCATGGGCGGCGTGCTGACGACGTTCCACAACGGCGTCTACACCGCCTGCGAGCCGTGCGAGGACAAGCCCGACAAAGCGCCGACCTGGCGTATCAAGGCCAGGAAGATCATCTGGAACGGCGAGAAGAAGACGGTTCGCTTCGAGAACTCGAATTTCGAGTTCTTCGGCTTTCCGCTGGCCTATCTGCCGGCTTTCGAGATCGCCGACCCAACGGTCAAGCGCAAGAGCGGCTTCCTGATCCCCGGCGTCGCCTACAAGAGCGATCTCGGCGTCGGTGTTAAAGTCCCCTATTATTTCGCGCTCTCGCCGACCTACGATCTCACTGTCACTGGCAGCGGCTATACCAAGCAAGGTTTCCTCGGTGAGGCCGAGTGGAGGCAGCGCTTCAACAACGGTCAGTACAGCCTGAAGATTGCGGGCATCCGGCAGGAGAATCCCGACGCCTTCATCGACGACAATGGCCACAACGTGAATTCGGGTACCGAAGGCGACCCGAACAGGTTCCGCGGCATGATGGGCACCCAGGGCCAGTTCGCCATCAACCCGCGCTGGGACTTCGGCTGGGACATCCTGCTGCAGAGCGACAAGAATTTCGCGCGCACCTACGACATCGATGGCTTCAACGATAGCGTGCACCGCTCCGAGGTGTACCTGACGGGGCTCAACGATCGCAATTACTTCGACGTGCGCGCCATGCACTTCGAGGTTCAGGAAGACACGCTCGCCAGCGATCCGACTGCACGCGCCGCCAAGCAGCCCTGGGTGCTGCCCTCGCTCGACTACGCTTATATCCCCGACATGCCGGTGGTCGGCGGGCAGCTGTCGTTCGACGTCAACGCGCGGGTCATTGACCGCGACAGGCTCGATACGGCTCTTGCAAATTCGGGCATCCCTTCGTCCGTCAACAACGTCCGCGGCATCGACGGTCAATCCGGGCGCCTTACCGCGGAAGCCGAATGGAAGCGCACCTTCACCACCGATGGCGGGCTGCTGCTGACACCGCTCCTGGCGCTGCGCGGCGACGCCGGCTACGTCAACGCCTCCTCGGCCTCGCTCGACGCCGTCAACCAGATGGCGACCAATCTCGGCGTCGAGGACGATATGCGTTCATCGCTTGCCCGCTACATGGCGACCGCCGGCCTTGAGATGCGCTGGCCGGTGCTGTTTTCGATGACCAGTTCCAGCCATGTCTTCGAACCGATGGCGCAGGTATTCATGCGTCCGAACGAGCAATATGTCGGCGGGCTGGCGGTCCCCAACGAGGACGCCCAGAGCTTCGTCTTCGACGCCACGACGCTGTTCGAGCGCGACAAATTCTCGGGCTATGACCGCATGGAAGGCGGCACACGCGCCAATGTCGGGCTGCGCTATTCCGGCGCATATGACAATGGCTGGGGCACCAATGCGGTGTTCGGCCAATCCTACCAGCTCGGCGGCCAGAACTCGTTCGGCACGCCGGACCTGGTCAATGTCGGCGCCTATTCGGGTCTTGAAACTGCAACCTCCGACTATGTCGGCCTTGTCGGCTTCAACAGCCCCAGCGGGTTTTCCGGCTCGGTCAGCGGCCGTTTCGACGAGCAAAGCTTCGAGATCCGCCGCGCTGAGGTAAAGGCCGCCTTTTCAGGCCTGCCGGTATCGCTGAGCGCCAAATACGCCTTCATCCAGGCGCAGCCGCTCTATGGCTTCTCGACCGATCGCCATGAGGTTACGCTCGGCGCCTCGACACATCTTGCCGAGAATTGGCGCGTCTTTGGCACCGGCACGTATGATCTGGAGCAGAGCGTTCTGGTCAAGGACGGGGTCGGCTTTGCCTATAGTGATTCGTGCTTTACCTATTTGATGACGTTTTCGGAAAGACGTGACCTGAACACCAAGGAAGTATCGCAGAACGTCGGCTTCAACCTGTCGTTCCGCACGCTCGGCGATTTCGGTTCGTCGCAACGCTCCATCGACACCATTCAATAACGGGCAGCGGTCGGCAACGGGGCGCCTGGCGGACGACATTGTTTCGCCGCATAGAGCAGGCACGAATTTTGACGGCCTGAACTGGATAGGTTGGGCCGAATCGGGATGGAATTGGGATGCTTTCGATGAGGAAATACCTCTTTTCGGCAGGGTTCGCGCTGCTGGTGGCGTTCTCGACCACCGCGGTGACGCGGCCAGTTTTCGCCACCGAGATCAAATACGTCGTCAACAATATACCGATAACCACCGGCGACATCCAGCATCGGGCCGCTTTCCTGCGCCTGCAGCACAGAAAGGGCGATGCCGGCCAGGAAATGATCGACCAGACGCTGCGCCTGGCCGAAGCCCGGCGGCTCGGCATCCGCATCAGCGACGCGCAGGTCGATGCCGCTTATCAGCGTTTCGCCACCAGCAACAAGATGCCGCTCAAGCAGCTTGACGGCGCGATGGCGCAATCCGGCGTCACCAAGGAGCATTTCAAGGAGTTTATCCGGGCGCAGATGGCCTGGAACCAGGCGCTGACCGCGCGTTCCCGTTCCGGAGACGGTGGCGGCGCAATGAGCGAGCAGGACCTCGTCAAGCGCATGCTCGAAAAAGGCGGCAGCAAACCGAGCGCCACAGAGTACATGCTGCAGCAGGTCATCTTCGTGGTGCCGGCCGCCGAGCGCAGCGCGACGCTGGCCAAGCGCAAACGCGAAGCCGATGCCATGCGCGCCCGCTTCAACGGCTGCAACACCACGCGCGAATTCGCCAAGGGCCTGATCGATGTCACCGTTCGCGATCTCGGCCGGGTGTTGGCGCCGCAATTGCCGGCGGACTGGGCCGAGCAGATAAAGGCTACAAAGGTCGGCGGCGCCACCACGACGCGCGAAACCGACCGCGGTGTCGAATTCATCGGCATCTGCTCGTCGCGCGAAGTGTCAGACGACAAAGCCGCGCAGATGGTGTTCCAGAGTGAAGGTTCGAGCGACAAGAACGCCGACGAACTCTCGAAGAAATATGTCGAGGAGTTGCGGAAGAAAGCCCGCATAATCGAGCGCTGAAGTCGAAGCGCCGTGCCTGACGCAGAGCTTCCGCTGGCGTTGAGCGTCGGCGATCCGTCCGGCGTGGGGCCGGACATCGCCATCGCTGCTTGGCAGAGCCGCGATAGCGCTGGCGTTCCGTCTTTTTATCTCCTTGCCGATCCGGCACTGATTGCCGCGCGGGCGCACAGGCTCGGCACCGATATCGCGATTGCCGAGACGACGCCGGCGTTAGCGCCGGGGGTGTTTTCGCGCGCGCTGCCGGTGGTGGCGCTTGCTGCCCGTTTCGTCGACAGTCCCGGCCGCCCGGATCCAGCCAACGCCGCCGGCATCATCGAGGCGATCGACCGCGCCGTTGCCGACTGCCTGGCCGGCCGCGCTGCTGCGGTCGTCACCTGCCCCATTGCCAAGAAGCCGCTCTACGACGCCGGCTTTCGCTTTCCCGGCCACACCGAATATCTGGCGCATCTGGCATCGCTTCACACCGGCGCCGAAGTGACACCGGTGATGCTGCTTGCCGGTCCGGACCTGCGCACCGTGCCGGTCACCATCCACATCGCGCTGGCCGAGGTGCCGAAAGCGCTGACGACTGACCTTATCGTCGCCACCGGCCGCATCACCGCCGCCGACCTTGCGAACCGCTTCGGAATTGCCAAGCCGCGGCTCGCCATTGCCGGCCTCAACCCGCATGCCGGCGAAGGCGGCACCATGGGCACCGAAGACGAGCGGATCGTGCGCCCGGCGGTCGACCTGCTGAGGCAGGAAGGGATCGACGCCTTCGGGCCATTGCCGGCCGACACGCTGTTTCATGCTCGCGCCCGCGCCGGCTACGACGTGGCGCTCTGTATGTATCACGACCAGGCGCTGATCCCGGCCAAGGCGCTGGCGTTTGACGAGGCGGTCAACGTCACGCTCGGCCTGCCCTTCGTCCGCACCTCGCCCGACCACGGCACCGCCTTCGACATCGCCGGCAAGGGCATCGCCCGTGCCGGCAGCCTGATTGCAGCGCTGAAACTCGCTCGCGTTCTTGCCGATACCGGGAAAAGGCCGTAGGCCCTGAGCCCAATCAGCCAAATTCGACGGCCTTAACCGATGAGCCCGCCTGATGAGCCCAGCCCGATGAGCATAGACGGCCTGCCGCCACTGCGCGAGGTGATCGAGCGCCATGGGCTGCAGGCGAAAAAGGCGCTGGGCCAGAATTTTCTGCTCGACCTTAACCTGACAAGCAAGATTGCGCGAACCGCCGGCGACCTGAGCGACGTTACGGTTATCGAGGTCGGTCCCGGTCCGGGCGGGCTGACTCGTGCCCTGCTCCTCAACGGCGCCCGGCGGGTCGTCGCCATCGAGCGCGACGAGCGCTGCCTGGCGGCCCTGGCCGAGATCTCGAACCACTATCCGGGCCGGCTAGAGATCGTAGCCGGCGATGCGCTGAAAACCGATTTTGCAGCGCTTGCTAAAGGGGAAAGCGGCGGGCCGGCGAAAATCGTCGCCAACCTGCCTTACAATATCGGCACCGAATTGCTGATCCGCTGGCTGACCGTCACCGAGTGGCCGCCCTTCTACACATCGATGACACTGATGTTCCAGCGCGAGGTCGCCGAACGCATTGCAGCCAGCCCCGGCAGCGATGCCTATGGTCGGCTCGGCGTGCTGGCAGGCTGGCGGACGGAGGCGAGGATTGCCTTCGACGTGCCGCCGCAGGCGTTCACGCCGCCACCCAAGGTGACGTCCTCGGTGGTGCATCTGGTGCCGCGCGCCAGCCCCTTGCCGGCAGAGGTGAAACGGCTCAGCCGCGTCACCGAAGCGGCGTTTGGCCAGCGCCGGAAAATGCTGCGGCAGAGCGTGAAAAGCCTCGGCGGCGAGGCGCTGCTCACCCGTGCCGGCATCGATCCGACCAGGCGCGCCGAGACGCTGAGCGTCGAGGAGTTCGTTCGCCTGACCAACGCGGTGTGATGCCGGGACGCGTCTGCGTGGAGTTTCCGCTCTCACGGCATAGATAGCCGGACAAACCTGCCCGGAGACAAACAATGGCCGCCTATGTCATTTCCGACGTCACGATCCGCGACGCAGAGGCGATCGAAGCCTATAGCACCCACGCGGCTGCCTCCATCGCCCGGCATGGCGGGCGCTATCTGGTACGCGGTGGCAAGGTGGAAAGGTTGGAAGGCGACTGGTCTCCCCGGCCGCTGATCATCGTGGAATTCCCCGACATGGACACGGCGCGGCGCTGGTACCGCTCGGCCGAATATGCCGCGGCATTGGAACTGCGCGACGCCGCGCTCAGCCGCAATCTGATCCTGGTCGCGGGGACAGCGATTTGATCAATCCGTCCTTTCGTCGAGCAGCCCCGAGACGAAATCGAACAGGCCGGGCCGGCGATCGCGTCTGAGCCGTTCGGCGGTGACGATGCCGCGCACCTCGGCGAAAGCGCGGTCGAGATCGTCGTTGACGATGACGAAATCATATTCCTTCCAGTGCTCGATCTCGTTGCGGGCGTTCTTGAGCCGCGTCTCGATCACCGCTTCCTGGTCCTCGGCGCGACGCTTCAGCCGCGCCTTCAATTCCTTCATCGATGGCGGCAGGATGAATATCGAGACGATGTCGGCGCGCATCTTCTCCTTGAGCTGCTGAGCGCCTTGCCAGTCGATGTCGAACAGCATGTCGCGGCCTTCGGCCAGCGCCTGTTCAGCCGGCTCGCGCGGCGTCGCGTAGCAATTGCCGTGCACCTCCGCCCATTCGAGCAGCGCATCGGAATCGCGCAGCCGCTCGAACTCGCGCATGGTACGGAAGTGGTAATGGACGCCCTCGATCTCGCTGCCGCGGCGTGGCCGCGTGGTGACAGAGACCGACAATTCCAGGCTGGAATCGCTCTCCAGCAGATTGCGCGCAATCGTCGACTTGCCGGCGCCTGACGGCGACGACAAGACCAGCATCAGCCCGCGGCGCCGAATGCGGGAACCCACATCCCTAGCGGTCATGGGGCTTGGCAGTCATGTGGCTTGGCATCGGGATCATTCCAGATTCTGGACCTGTTCGCGAAACTGGTCGACGACCGCCTTCAGTTCCAGCCCGATGGCGGTGACCGCGGCAGCATTCGACTTGGAACACAGCGTATTCGATTCGCGGTTGAATTCCTGTGCCAGGAAATCGAGCTTGCGGCCGATGGCCCCACCGCCGGCGAGCAGTGCCCGCCCCGACACCACGTGCGTCTTCAGCCGGTCGATTTCCTCGCGTATGTCGGCCTTGGTGGCCAGGAACGCCGCTTCCATATGCAGCCGGCTGGCGTCCAAGTTGGCGGACGCGTCCATCAACAGGCGGATCTGCTCGGCGAGCCTTTCGCGGATCGTGGCCGGTTCGCGTGATGGATCGGCCTCGGCCCGCAGCGTCAGCGCCTCGATGGCATCGATATGGCCGGACAGCAGGGAACGAAGTGCCGCACCTTCGCCCTGGCGCGCCTGCTGCAGTCCGTTCAGTGCTGCTTCCAGCGCCGACAGTATTGCGGTATCGAGCGCACTGCGCGCCTCTTCGGTTTCGATGGTTTCGGGAATGTCGAGGACGCCGCGCAGCGCAAGCAGCCCGTCGGCCGCCGCAGGGGCTACTCCGAACCGCTCCTGCAGCCGCTTGGCCAACCCCGCCAGATCCTTCAGGAAAGCCTCGTTGACCACAGGTTGCGCTTGAGCGCCGGCGGCGCGGCCAATGGTCAACGTCATCTGGAAATTGCCGCGCGCAAAACGCTTTTGCACCGTCTGCCGGACGGCCGGCTCCAGCCGGTCGAAACCTTGCGGCAGCCGCAGCCTGACCTCGACGCTTTTGCCGTTGACGGACTTGGCTTCCCAGGCAATCGAAGTGCCGTCGTGTTCGGCGACACTGCGCGCAAAACCGGTCATGCTCTGCAAGTTCATGTAGCCGTGCGTCCCTTTGCCGAATGCCCCTCAAGCCGGAGCGATTTTCTCCGGATAGGATCATGTGAATTTCAATGCCATAGCAGCCCTTGCACATCCACCCGGACATGCACAGGGCCAACCTGATGGCGTCCGGCCCTACTGGGCGGCGGTGGCGCCCGCATCGTCAACGATGGCTCCCGCCGGCGTGTCGGCTCCGGTATTGGTTGCCCCGGCCTTGGCGGCGTCCTGCGCCTGCTTTTTCAGCAGTGCCCGGTAGCGAGCGACATTCTCGTTATGCTCATCGAGCGTCGAGGCAAAGACGTGCCCGCCGCTGCCGTCGGCGACGAAGTAGAGATCGCTGGTCTTCGACGGATTGGCGACGGCCTCCAGCGTCGCACGGCCGGGATTGGCGATCGGCGTCGGCGGCAAGCCGTTGATCAGATAGGTGTTGTAGGGCGTCGGCTTCTGGATGTCCGACTGATAGATCGGGCGGTCGATGGGTTTGCCCTTGCCGCCGAACAGGCCGTAGATGATGGTCGGGTCCGACTGCAGCCGCATACCCTTGGCCAGCCGGTTGAGGAAGACGGCGGCTACACGCGAGCGTTCATCGCCCTTGCCGGTCTCCTTCTCGACGATCGAGGCCAGGGTGACAAAATCCTCAACGTTGGCGATCGGCAAATCCGGCGCTCGGCGCCGCCAGACCTCGTCGACCAGCTTCTTCTGGTCGGCCAGAAGCTTGTCGACCATCTGCTGGCGTGTTGCGCCGCGGGTGAAACGCAGCGTGTCGGTGGCGAGGCTGCCCTCAGGTGGAGTGGTCGACGGCATATCGCCGGTCAGCGCGTCCTGCTCGGCGATCCGTTGCAGCGCCTGCTCGACCGTCAGCCCCTCGGGGATAGTCAGCGAATACATCACCGACTTGCCGCTCTTCAGCAGTTCCATGATATCGTGCATCGACGCCTGCGGCTTGATCTCGTATTCGCCGGCCTTCAGGGCCGAATCATTGCCGAAGGCGCGCACGCCAAGGCGGAAAATGCGGGCGTCGCTGATCAGCCCTCGCCGCTCAAGCTGGTCGGCGATCTCCTGGACACCGCTATTCGGCTTGACCAGGAAAGTGTCGCCATTGGCCGACGGGCCGGGCTCGTTGAACTCCTGCTTGCCGAAATACAGCGCAACGCCTGCCGCCAGCACCATCAGCATCACCGAAGAGATGACGAAGTTCATGAACACAACGAACTGGCTGCGCGAGGCACGCGAGCGCTTCGGCGGCGGCGTGCCGGCCTCGGGCCGCAACGCCTCGCTGGCCGTCTTCGGCACGATCGGGCCGGGCGTTGTTGCCCGTTGCCCGAATTCCCCGTTATCGGCCGGATTTGTGTTCATAGCGCCCTACCATTTGATCTTGCGACGAATCCCCTCGGGCAGAGTAGGGGCGAATATGGCAAAATTGACGGCAGACGGAAACCGGCAGAGCGGTCAGCCATTGTAGCGCTGGAAGACGAGCGAGGCGTTGGTGCCACCGAAGCCGAAGGAGTTGGACAGCGCCACGTCGATCTGGCGGGCCCGCGGCTTGTGCGGCACCAGGTCGATCGCCGTTTCGCGCTCCGGATTGTCAAGATTGATCGTCGGCGGCGCGATGTTGTCGCGAATGGCGAGGATCGAAAAGATCGCCTCGGCAGCACCAGCCGCGCCCAGCAGGTGGCCAATCGACGATTTGGTCGACGACATCGATATCTTCGAGGCGGCGTTGCCGACCAGCCGCTCGACGGCGCCGAGTTCGATCGTATCGGCCATGGTCGAGGTGCCGTGCGCGTTGATGTAGTCGACATCGGCCGGCGTCAGCTTCGCCCGGTTCAGCGCCGCGGTCATGCAACGGAAAGCGCCGTCGCCGTCTTCGGCAGGCGCGGTGATGTGATAGGCGTCACCGGTCAGACCGTAGCCGGTGACCTCGGCATAGATCTTGGCGCCGCGGGCCTTGGCGTGTTCGAGCTCCTCGAGCACGACAACACCGGCGCCCTCGCCCATGACGAAGCCGTCGCGATCGCGATCATAGGGGCGTGAGGCCGTTTGTGGCGCGTCGTTGCGCTCGGTGGAGAGCGCGCGGCAAGCGGCGAACCCGGCGATCGACAGTCTCGTCACCGGCGCTTCGGCGCCGCCTGCGACCATAACGTCGGCATCGCCCCAGATGATCAGCCGGGCGGCATCGCCGATGGCGTGCGCACCGGTCGAGCAAGCGGTGACGACGGCATGGTTGGGGCCTTTCAGCCCATGCCGGATCGAGACCTGACCGGAGACGAGGTTGATGATCTGGCCAGGGATGAAGAATGGGCTGATGCGGCGCGGACCGCGTTCCTTGAGGATCATCGCATTCTCGGCGATGCCTTCGATGCCGCCGATGCCCGAACCGATCAGCACGCCGGTGGCGCACTGTTCCTCATGCGTCTTCGGCTGCCAGCCGGAATCCTTGAGTGCCTCGTCGGCGGCCGCGATCCCGTACAGGATGAAGTCGCCGATCTTGCGCAGTTCCTTCGGCTCGAGAACGGCTTCAGGATTGAAAGTGGCATTGGAGCCGTCACCGCGCGGAATGACGTGGGCGACCTTGCAGGCAAGGTCTTCCACCTCGAATTCGGTGATGCGCTTGGCTGCGCTGCGGCCGGTCAGAAGCTCCTTCCAGCTGTGCTCGAAGCCCATGCCGAACGGCGAAAGCAGCCCAAGGCCCGTGACGACGACACGCCTCATCGCAGGTCCTCCCCGGTGATGACTGCAAATAGCGTCAGGCGGAGGCCTTGTCGATGTATTTCACCGCATCGCCAACAGTTAGGATGGTCTCGGCGGCGTCGTCCGGGATTTCGACACCGAACTCTTCTTCGAACGCCATGACAAGTTCGACCGTGTCGAGGCTGTCCGCGCCCAGATCATCGATGAAGCTCGCCTGCTCCGTCACCTTCTCGGCATCGACGCCAAGGTGCTCGATGACGATCTTTTTGACGCGCTCTGCGGTGTCACTCATTTGGGCATCCTCGTCTTTTGGTTGTCTGTCTTCGTTAGCGGGCAGAATGCCGCTAATCAAGCTGAAAGATGGTCCTGCCGGAAACGCAGCGGAACAGGACCGGTTTTTGCCCGAACCGCCGGGTTGCGGGCGGCATTACACGAAAAATCCCGTGCATCCAAGACGGAATGAAGCGTTTTCCCAAGTGTTAGATCATTGCCATGCCGCCATTCACATGAATGGTCTGGCCGGTGACGTAGGCTGCCTCGTTGGAAGCTAGGTAGGCGACGGCAGAGGCGACTTCGGCGCCCGTGCCCATGCGCCGGGTCGGGATCGCCGCCATGATCGCCTCTTTCTGCTTGTCGTTGAGCTTGGCGGTCATCGCCGATTCGATGAAGCCCGGGGCGACGCAGTTGACGGTGATATTGCGGGTGGCGATCTCCTGCGCCAGCGATTTGGAAAAGCCGATCATACCGGCTTTGGAGGCGCAGTAGTTGGTCTGGCCGGGATTGCCGGTGACGCCAACCACTGAAGTGATGTTGATGATGCGGCCATGGCGGCGCCGCATCATCGGATGGGTAAGCTCGCGGGTCAGCCGGAACACGGCGGTCAGGTTGACCTCGAGCACGCTATCCCAGTCGGCGTCAGCCATGCGTACGAACAACCCGTCCTTGGTGATGCCGGCATTGTTGACGAGGATGTCGACGCCTTCGAGGTCGGCCTCCGCCTTCTGGCCGAGCGCCTTGACGTCGTCGCGGTTGGAAAGATTGGCCGGGAAAAGCTTGACCCGGTCGCCCAGTTCGGCGGCCAGCGCCTCCAGTTTCTCGATACGTGTGCCATGCAGGCCGACGATGGCGCCCTGGCCGTGCAGCACCCGGGCGATCGCCTCGCCGATACCTCTCGATGCGCCGGTGACGAGCGCCTTGCGGCCGGTCAATTCGAACATGTTTTATCCTCTTCCCAAATCGTACTGGCCAATCATACGGACCGGTGAGTTCGGCTATCTGTAAACGTCGCCGCGGTGGCCTATGGTTACCACCAGAATGACGAGCCGGTTATCCTGCACATCGCAAATGATGCGATAATCCCCGACGCGATATCTCCAAAAGGTTGCGAGCGGGCCCTTCAGCGGTTTGCCGAGTTCACGCGGGTTGTCGAGAACGGCAATGCGGTTTTCAATAAAATCACGGATACGGTGACGTGTCTGCGGATCCAGTTTTTCGACAAATTTTCGCGCCGAGCGGGCGTATTCAAGCGTCCAGGCCACGCCAGAAGTCCTCGGCTCTCATGACGTCTTCTTCACCACGCCTGATCCGCTCAACGACTTCGGCAGCCAAGTAGTAATCCTCCAAGTCCTCCAGACCACGTTCAATGAGCTCGCGCAGATAGTAGGCCTTGCTGCGACCAGTCTTGGCCGCGAGAAAATCCAGGCGCTGCTCGACTTCAGGAGAAAGGCGGATCGATGTGGGCATGCCGCACCTTGTTGCGATACATGTATTCATGTAGCGGCAAGCACAGATGAATTCAAGCTACGTGGTCACCCAAGGCGGCAACTGCCGTCTCGACCTCCGCCGCTGATCCGATGCTGCTGGTGGCAATGTCGCGGTTGATGCGGCGGGCCAGCCCCGACAGCACCTTGCCGGCGCCCACTTCGTAAAGCGTCGCAACGCCGTTGCTGCCGAACCACTCCACCGTTTCGCGCCAGCGCACGCGCCCGATCACCTGTTCGACGAGTCGGCGGGCGATCTCGTCGGGATCGCTCGTCGGGGTCACCGTAACATTGGAGACCAGCGGCACGACCGGCGCACTCTTCGTCACGGCGGCCAGCGCCTCCCGCATGATCTCGGCCGCAGGCTTCATCAATGCCGAATGGAAGGGCGCCGAGACCTGCAGCATCAGCGCCCGCTTGGCGCCCTTCTCCGTGCATAGCCTCGCCGCCAGTTCGACCGCTGGCCTGGCGCCGGAGATCACCAGCTGGCCGCCGCCATTGTCATTGGCGATCTGGCAAACCAAGGCTTGTGCGGGATCTTTGGCGGCGCCCTGGGCGGCCTCTGCGCAAGCGGCTTCGACGTCGGCCTGTTCCAGCCCGATGATCGCCGCCATGGCGCCCTCGCCGGCCGGCACAGCCGCCTGCATGGCATTACCGCGGATGCGCAACAGCCGGGCGGCGTCGGCGACCGAAACGAAACCTGCGGCCGCAAGTGCCGAATATTCGCCAAGCGAGTGGCCGGCGACATAGGTGACCTTGCCGCTCAGGGAGAAGCCGCGCGCCTCCAGCGCCCGGATTGCGGCAAGCGACACCGCCATCAGCGCCGGCTGGGCGTTGGCGGTCAGCGTCAGCGTCTCTTCCGGGCCTTCCCAGATCAGCTTCGATAGGTTTTCGCCGAGCGCGTCGTCAACTTCCTCGAAGATCCGCCGCGATTCCACAAAGGTATCGGCGAGGTCCTTGCCCATGCCGACAGCCTGGCTGCCCTGCCCCGGAAAGGTGAATGCGATGGCCATCGGCGGCTCCCAGCTGCTGGTTCACGTTGCCTGTGACGCAAGGCGTGCGGCCAAGTCAAGTCCAACCTTGATCGCGTAATATCGGCCGAGTGCCTGTTTCGGCAGGCTTTTTGGCGATCACTCATGATGAAAACCGCTCACGATTTGTTTGCTGGCTCTTCTTATTTCCGCCACAGGCGCTAGGCTTTGCGTGACAGTTCGATGACAATCGAGTGACGCTTTTGTTGCGGGCCGGGGAACTATTGAAGTGGCAAAGACCAAGCAGAGCGCAGCCGAGGCGGCGCCCCAGTTTCTTGAAGGCGATCCGTCGACCGGCTATCTGCCGGCGCGCAAATGGCCTGTCATCCGCTATGGCCTTATCAGCTTGCTGGCTGCGGCCATCCTTGTGTTTGCCATCGAACTGATCGTGCGCGGCAACTTTGCCGGCACCATTGATTTCTTTCTGCAGCCTTTCAAACCCGGCTGGACCACGATCATCATTTTTGCGCTGATCCTCATCGGCCTCGACGCCGTGCTCGGCCGCAGTCATCAGAGCCTGATGATCGTCGCGCCGCTGACATTGTCGCTGGCGTTCGTCGGCCACCAGAAGTCGCTGTATCTCGGCGATCCGCTCTATCCGACCGATTTCCTCTATTCCCGGCAGATCGTGGCACTGATGCCGCTTCTGGTACGCGATCGCCCGGGAACCGCCATTGCCCTGGCGATCGGCATCGTCGGCGGCCTGTCGCTGCTCGTCTATGGCTGGCGGCTATGGCGCCGCCGCGTTCCGGCGCTCAGCCACAAGGGCCGCCTTGCCCGGCTGACGCTGACGGTGCCGCTGATCGCCTTCTTCGTCTCCATCATGGACTATGCCACTTTCTCGTGGACACGCGACCGGCTGCAGATCATCCCGATCATGTGGGACCAGAAGGAAAACTATGCCTCGAACGGTTTTGCGCTCGCCTTCGCGCTGAACGTCCCGATGGCGCATGTCTCGGCGCCGCCCGGCTATTCCGGCAAGGCGATCGAAGCGATCGGCAAACCGCAGGTGACGGCTTCGGTACCCGCCGAGAAGCCCGACATCATCGTCGTCATGAGCGAATCCTTCTGGGATCCGACCAAGCTACCCGGCGTCACCATCACGCCCGACCCTATCCCCAATGTGCGGGCACTGCGCACGGGTTACATGTTCTCGCCCGAGTTCGGCGGCATGACGGCCAACATCGAGTTCGAGGCCCTGACCGGCTTTTCCAACGCCTTCCTGCCGGCGGGCAGCATTCCCTACCAGCAATATGTGCGGACACCGACTCCCTCGCTGGCGACCTTCCTGAAAAGTCAAGGCTACCGGGCGCGCGCTATCCATCCCGGCACTAACTGGTTCTGGAACCGGGGGGCCGTCTATGCCGATTTCGGCTTCAACGACTTCAAGTCCGAGGAGACGTTGCCGCCCATGCAGAAGCGCGGACCGCTCGCGTCGGACGCTGCGATGACCGACGAGATCATCCACGAAGCCGATACCAGCGCCGAGCCGGTCTTCTTTTTCGCCGTCAGCCTGCAGAACCACGGGCCATATGAGCCGTATCGCTATAACAATCCGACCCACAAGGTGCAGGCGCCGATCAGCCAATGGGCGCGTGAATCGCTGTTGAGCTATGCCGAAGGCTCTTCCGACGCGGACCGCGGCCTCGAGCGGCTGATCGAATGGGCGAAGAAACGCGAGCGGCCGACCGTCATCGCGTTCTTCGGCGACCATCTGCCGCCGCTTGGGCCGGTCTACGTCGAGACCGGCTTCCTGAAGGACAATGTTGCGCCGCGCAAGGAGGCGGCCGACCAGATGCTGCTGCACCACCAGACGCCGCTGATCGTCTGGTCGAATCGCAGCGGCCCGGCCGAGGATCTGGGCGCCGTCAGCCCGTCCTTCCTGCCCTACCATATCCTGAAGACAGCCGGCATCAGCCATCCCTATTACACCGGCTTCCTCGGACAGTTGCGAGAGCGCTACCGCGTTATCGACCGCAATTTGCTTTTGGCACCGGGGGGCGACGCCACCCCCGATTGGTCGCGTCAGAAAGAGATCGATCCGGCAATCCGCGACTTCCGTCTGCTGCAATACGACATGATGTTCGGCAAGCGCCATGCGGCGCCCGATTTCTTCCCCGAAACCACAGGCAAAGTGGCTGCACACACGAGTTGAGCAGCGGCGGCGGGAGAGCGGCCGACGTCGTTCAGTTCGTCAAGTGCAACTGCGAAATCGAGCTTCCGATTTTCAGGAAGACGCTTTCGAGCTGACTGACGTCGTTGGTCGGGTAATAATCCGACGGCGACGATGCGCAGGCCTCGTAGAGCTTGCGGTTGGCTGCGGTGTCGGCCTGCAGCAGCACTGTGAATATCTGCACGTCCTGCTTCTTCAATGTGTTGCATACATTGGTTGTCCAATCGTCGACATTGCGCGCGGCCGCGGTCTGGTCGCTGGATCCAAACCGACCCGAGGCCAGGAATCCGTAGGAGCCATAGTCCGACTTCTGTGGCGTATCCTTCGCGCCATAGACAACATTCTCGCCGTCGGTGAGCAGCAGCACCGTTTTGGTCGTGCCTGACGCCCTGAACGGCGCGCCGTCGCTGTAAGGCGGTTCCGGCGAGAGCACCCGCATCCCCCATGACAAGCCTTCCGAAACATTGGTCCCCGAGCCGTTCCATTCGATCATCTCACCGACGGCCTTCCGCAATTTGTCGAAATCATCGGTCAGCGGCACTATCGGCGTCGGACAGGCCCGGTTTGGGCCGATAGTCAGTGGGCCTCTCTTGTCGTTGATCAGCTTCATCGTCGAAACACTGTACTTCGCCATGTCGCTGGTGAGGCCGGGAAGCACGGTGACAACGGTATCGTCGAGATAGGAATTGTTGTAGCCGGTCGCTGAATTGCCGTAGGAGCTGGTTGGATTTTTAGCGTTACCTGGATCGTCCGGCGCGAAATAGGGTACGAACAGGGTGTCCGGTTTGTTTTGGTCGGGCGAAATGTCGGAAACATTGTTGGTTCCGGGCCGCGCTTCGACTCAGCCTCTCCATTCGACGCCCAATTGCTTGAACAGGTCCATATGGTTGACGCGCTTGCCGCCGACCAAGGGGAAATTGGCGCCATTGTTCGGCGATTTGCCGGCCATGTCGATCCAGGCCGGATCGTAGTCCTCGCCCTTGACGTTGACGGCGGTGACGAACGGCACCACCGCGACACGTACGCTGCGCGTCGGCGACTTCGCCGCTTCGAGCATATCGATCAGGGCCGTCGCCGCCGTCCGCAATGCGCCGATGCGATCGTTGCTGGCCATTGACCCGGTATTGTCGAGCACCAGCACGACTTCGAGCTGATTGGTCGATTCGACGGCGCCGGCATCGACGGTGATGCGCTTGTCGTTGCCGAACAGGAAGGCGAAGTTCAAATTGACGTCCGCCATGGCGACAGCCTTTGTCTGGATGTAATTGAGGCCCCTTTCCACGGTAAGCGTCGCTTCGGCGTTCCTCAACTCGCTGTGGCCGGCGACATTGGTCTGGAAGTAGCGGTCGAAGACGTCCTTGCGCGAAGCCTCGATGTCGCCGAGATGCGAAGATGCAAGGTTCGCGGCATCGAGCGCGTTCTGCAAGCTGACCTTGGCCCTCATCAAGGTGGACACGTCCACGGCAAAGGCGACGGCGGTCAGAACCGCAGGCAGCCCGAACGCCAGCATCAGGGCAAAGTTGCCGCTCTTCGAACGGCAGAATTTGTCGAAAAGCATTTTTGTCCCCAAAACCGCCTTGCTGCCGACCTCGCGCAGACTGTTTGCTTTTGCATCCGCATGATGAACGACGGGTTGCCGCAACACCCGCCGGTGCTGGAACTTCGCATGGTGGTTAAGGTCCGGTTTCAGGAAATCCGTAAGCCTTGCCGTGGAGGCCCGTGGCGCTCTGGGACGGTAGGGCCGTTTGCCCTGTCGTTTGGCCTTGCTTTGCGGTCAAATTCCTGTATAGACGCCCGCAATCTGCCGGTCCTTGCTGGGGGCTGAACGGAGGGCCGGAGGTTTTTCGAAACCTTCGCGTGAAGCCAGAAGCGCTTCCGCCTCCCGTGTCTCCGCTCTCGACCGTCTCGTCATGCTCCTTTCTTCCCCGCCTTCGCAAGGATTGCGGGTCAGAGAAGTTGCAGAGGCTTTTGCCGCCGGGAACCGGGAGAGAAACGAAGAAAGGCACGAACACTATGGCTCTATACGAACATGTGTTTCTTGCCCGGCAGGACCTCTCGCAGCAGCAGGTCGATGCGCTTGTCGAACAGTACAAGGGCGTCATCACCGCGAATGGCGGGTCCGTCGGCCGGGTCGAGAACTGGGGACTGAAGTCCCTCACCTACCGGGTCAACAAGAACCGGAAGGCATACTATACACTCATGGACATCACCTGCCCGCCGGCCGCGCTCAATGAAATGGAGCGCCAGATGGGCCTGTCCGAGGACGTGCTGCGTTTCCTGACCATCAAGGTCGATGCGCATGAGGAAGGTCCGTCGGCAATGATGCAGAAGCGCGAAGAGCGCTCGGAACGCGGCGGCTTCGGCGACCGCGACCGTGGCGATCGTGGCCCGCGCTCATTCGGCGACCGCGATCGCGGTGACCGTGGTGATCGTCCGCCGCGCAGCTTCGGCGATGGCGGTGCCGATCGTGGCCCGCGCCGTCCGCGCGAAGGCTTTGAAGGAGCCGCAGAATAATGGTCGACATCAACCAGATCCCAACCCGGCGCCCCTTCCACCGTCGCCGCAAGACTTGCCCGTTCTCCGGCGCCAACGCGCCGAAGATCGACTACAAGGACGTGCGGCTTCTGCAGCGCTACATCTCCGAGCGCGGCAAGATCGTGCCATCGCGTATCACCGCCGTCAGCCAGAAGAAGCAGCGCGAACTCGCCAAGGCGATCAAGCGCGCCCGCTTCCTCGGCCTGCTGCCCTACGTGGTCCGCTAACACTTCAGGCGGGCGGTTCGCCGCCCGCTTTTTCACCGGCCACGACGGGCGTAGCCGGATCGAACACCAAATCCCGGGTTGGATTTCAACAAGAGATCCTAACTGCCGCGACAGGCAGGACAGCGACACAGGCGATGACGCCCCAGCTTCCTGACCTGTTCCAGACAACTCGGCGCCGATCCTGAGGATAGCGCCCAAGCGAAGGAACAAAACCATGGAAGTCATTCTTCTCGAACGCGTTTCCCGCCTCGGCCAGATGGGCGATACCGTCAAGGTCAAGGACGGGTTCGCCCGCAATTTCCTGCTGCCGCAAGGCAAGGCGCTGCGCGCCAACGAAGCTAACAAGAAGAAGTTCGAGGGACAGCGGGCCCAGCTCGAAGCCCGCAACCTGGAGCGCAAGTCCGAAGCCGCGCAGATTGCAGAAAAGCTCGACGGCAAGAGCTTCATCGCGGTGCGCTCGGCCGGCGAGACCGGCCAGCTTTATGGTTCGGTCTCGACGCGCGACATCGCCGAGCTGGTGACGGCGGAAGGTTTTTCGGTCAACCGCAACCAGATCCTGCTCAACCAGCCAATCAAGACCATCGGCGTCACCAATGTGGCGATCGCGCTGCACCCGGAAGTCGAGGTTACCATCACGCTCAACATTGCCCGCACGGCCGACGAAGCCGAGCGCCAGGCCAAGGGCGAAACACTGACCACCGCCGAAGCCATCTACGGCGAGGACATCAACGATAATGCGCGGCCGGAAAACTTCTTCGATCCGAATGCGGAGTTCGAAGGCGGCGAAGACAACGGCTGATCGTCATTCGTCGGCATTCGCCGGCTAATCGCTATTCTGGACCAATGCCCGGGCCTCGTACCCGGGCATTTTTATGCCAAATGGAACTTTTCGAACCCCTATATCTTGATGCAGAATAGGACAGCATGTCTGGCCGAGAGGGGACAATTGGTCATGAATATTCTGCTGAAGCGCGTTCTCGACCGCCTGGTCCGCATAGGCAATCTCAAGGTGACAGGGCCGCAAGGCTCGATGGTGACTTTCGGTGACGGCAGCGGCGAGCCGGTGCACATGCACATCAAGACAAGGCATGCCGAGCGCGCAATAACCTTCGATCCGATGCTGGCGGTGCCGGAAGCCTACATGGACGGTGAACTCGACATTCTCGAGGGCGGCGTGCTGGGGGTGATGCGGATTGCCTTCCAGAACATGGGCAGCGGCGGTATCGATGCCACCTGGTCGAAGGCGATCGAAGGTCTGCGCCACGCCTTCCGGCGCCTGCAGCAGATCAACACGGCGTCGCGGGCGCGCCGCAACGTGCAGCGCCATTACGATCTGTCGGGCGACCTCTACCGCCTCTTCCTCGATGAGGACATGCAATATTCCTGCGCCTATTTCGAGCAGCCGGACATGACGCTCGACGAGGCACAAGCGGCCAAGAAGCGCCATATCGCCGCCAAGCTCAGGCTGAAGGCCGGCCAGACGGTTCTTGATATCGGCTCCGGCTGGGGTGGGCTTGGGCTCTATCTAGCCAAGGCGTTCGACGTCGACGTGCAAGGCGTGACGCTGTCGACCGAGCAGCACGGCGTCGCCACCGACCGCGCCCATGCGCAAGGCCTGCAAAACCGGGTGCATTTCGACATCAAGGACTATCGCGAGCTCAATGAGCGTTTCGACCGCATCGTCTCCGTCGGCATGTTCGAGCATGTCGGGGTCAATCATTTCCGCACCTTCTTCGACAAGTCGGCGACGCTGCTGAAGCCGGACGGCGTCATGCTGCTGCACACGATCGGCCGCTCCGGCGTGCCGTGGGCAACCAGCGCCTTCATCCGCAAGTACATCTTCCCGGGCGGCTACATCCCGTCGCTATCCGAAGTGATGCCGGCCATCGAAAAATCGGGGCTCGTCGTCACCGATATCGAGGTTCTGCGGCTGCATTATGCCGAGACACTGAAGCATTGGGGCGAGCGCTTCGCGGCCAACCGCGACAAGGCCAAGGCGATTTATGACGAGCGCTTCTGCCGCATGTGGGAGTTCTATCTTGCCGCCTCGGAAGCTGCCTTCCGCTGGCAGGATCTGGTGATCTTCCAGATCCAGATTGCCAAGAAGAACGACACGCTGCCGATGACGCGCGACTACATGGCCAGTTGCGAGAAGGCGCTGGAGATGCGCGATCTTGGACGTCGCGAAAAGGCTCCGGTGGCCAAGCCCACTCGCCGCCGCAAGGTGGCGGATCCGGAGTAGACTGCCGGCGTCACGCCATTGCCGCTTGCCATTGCCGGCCGGCACGCTGAAAAAGGTCGCGTCAACGCGGGACCTTTTTCATGACCTACCTCCTCTACGTCGCCGCCGCACTTGCCGAGATCGCCGGCTGCTTTTCGCTCTGGGCGTGGCGGCGGCTGGACAAGTCGCCGCTGTGGTTGGCGCCCGGTCTCGTCTCGCTCGTGCTATTCGCGTGGCTGCTGGCGCTGGTCGACACCAGCGCGGCGGGCCGGGCCTATGCCGCCTATGGCGGCATCTACATTGCCGCCTCGCTGGCCTGGCTGTGCCTGGCGGAAGGCGTGCACCCCGACCGCTGGGATCTTGCCGGTGCCGCGATCTGCATCGTTGGCGCCTCGGTCATTCTGCTCGCACCTCGGACTGCCTAAGCGATGGAACTGCCCGTCCCGCTTAGACAAGGCGTCGACCGCCTTCTCGAACAGGTGCCGTTGCCGATGCTTAAGCAAGCGGCAAAGACGCTGTCGGACCGCTACCGCGCAGAGTTGCGCGACGGTCGCCTGCACATGGCCGAAGACATGGCGGTGAAGGCCTATCTGGCAACGCGGCTACCGGCGACCTATGCGGCCGTTCGCGCCAGCCTCGATGCGGTGGGCGAGTCTCGGCCCGACTATGCTCCGAAGACCTTGCTCGATGTCGGCGCCGGCCCTGGTACGGTGCTTTGGGCCACAATCGATCTCTGGCCCGATCTCGAACAGGCGGTGCTGCTCGAGGCCGGTGCCGCGGTGCGGCGCGTCGGCGAGGCGCTTGCCGCCGAGGCGGTCACTGCCAGGACCGCCTGGCGGACCGGCGATGTCACTATCGACCTGGCCGAGCTGGAGCCGGCCGATCTGGTGACCTCAGCCTATGTGCTGGACGAGATCGCGCCGGCATCGCTGGCAAAACTCGTCGACCGGCTCTGGCAGCTGACCGCCGACACGCTGCTGGTCGTAGAGCCAGGCACGCCGGCCGGCTGGCAGCGCATCCTTGCCGTGCGCCGACAGCTGATCGAGGCGCGCGCGCATGTGCTCGCGCCATGTCCGCATGAGGCGCCCTGCCCGCTCGTCGCTCCCGACTGGTGCCATTTCGCCCGTCGCGTCGCCCGCTCGCGCCTGCACCGGCTGGCCAAGGATGCCGAGGTGCCGTGGGAGGACGAGAAATTCATCTTTGTCGCCGCATCCCGCCATCCGGCCGCTCCGTCCCGGGCGCGGGTGATCGCACCGCCGAAATCGGGCTCCGGCAAGGTCTTGCTGAAGCTTTGCCAACAGGATGGGAGTGCTGCCGAGCGACTGTTCACCAAGCGCGACGGCGAGACGTTCAAGGCCGCGCGGCGACTGGATTGGGGTGATGCCTTGCCGGAATGACCGGCAGCTATTTTCCTGTTTTGTTCTCGCCTGAGAACGGCTAGGCTCGCCATCTTGATTCGAGTCAATCGAGATTCTTTCCACCGAAAGATCCTGGCTGTGAATCGCGGGCATCAAAGTTGGTTGGTTGGGGACTGATGCAGATAAGTCATCACCGACTTGTCTCGTTCTGATATCGAGAGACGGGGATCAGGACCGGGGACATCATGGCAGAGGCAGCACGAAAATTCGGCGTGGCGGAAACACCGCTCTATCGCGAGGCGCCGAACAATATCGAGGCCGAGCAGGCGCTGCTCGGCGCCATACTGGTCAACAACGATGCCTTCTACCGCGTCTCCGACTTCCTGAAGCCCGGCCATTTCTACGAGCCGCTGCATAGAAAGATCTTCGAGGTCGCGGCCGAGCTCATCCGCATGGGCAAGATCGCGACGCCGATCACGCTGAAGACCTTCCTGCCGGCCGACGAGAAGGTCGGCGACATGACGGTGGCGCAATATGTCGTGCGGTTGGCGGTCGAGGCCGTCACCGTCGTCAACGCCACCGACTATGGCCGCGCCAT
The DNA here is from genome assembly GCF_040322175.1 of Mesorhizobium sp. M0185. Classification (NCBI taxonomy): domain Bacteria; kingdom Pseudomonadati; phylum Pseudomonadota; class Alphaproteobacteria; order Hyphomicrobiales; family Phyllobacteriaceae; genus Mesorhizobium; species Mesorhizobium sp. M0185. Next base: position 28,946 of record NZ_JAMYSY010000016.1, read on the forward strand.
CTACGATCTGGCGACGCGGCGCGCGCTAATCACTGTCGGCGAGGACATGGTGAACATCGCCTATGACGCGCCGGTCGACATGTCGCCTTCCGACCAGATCGAGGATGCCGAGCGGCGCCTGTTCGAATTGGCCGAAACCGGCCGCTACGATGGCGGCTTCGAGAGCTTCACCGATGCCGTCAAGACCGCCGTCGACATGGCCAATGCGGCTTATATGCGCGACGGGCATTTGTCGGGCGTTGCTACCGGCTTGCGCGATCTCGACCGCCGCATGGGCGGCCTGCAGTCGTCCGACCTGATCATCATTGCCGGCCGCCCCGGCATGGGCAAGACCTCGCTCGCCACCAATATCGCCTTCAACATCGCCGAGGCCTATGTCCCGGCGCAGCAGGCGGACGGCTCGTTCAAGGCGGCCAATGGCGGCGTCGTCGGCTTCTTTTCGCTCGAAATGTCATCCGAACAGCTGGCCACCCGCATTATTTCCGAACAGACGGAAATCCCGTCGTCGAAAATCCGGCGCGGCGAGATCAGCGAGATGGATTTCGAAAAGCTGGTCGCCTGCTCGCAGACAATGCAGAAAATCCCGCTGTTCATCGACCAGACCGGCGGCATTTCCATCGCTCAGCTGTCGGCCCGCGCGCGTCGCCTGAAGCGCCAGCGCGGCCTCGACGTCATCGTTATCGATTATATCCAGCTGATGCAGGGATCGAGCGCGAAATCCTCGCAAAACCGCGTCCAGGAAATCACCGAGATCACCACCGGCCTCAAGGCACTAGCCAAGGAGCTGGCGGTGCCGATCATCGCGCTGTCGCAGCTGTCGCGCCAGGTCGAGAGCCGCGACGACAAGCGCCCGCAGCTTTCGGATCTGCGCGAATCGGGCTCCATCGAGCAGGACGCCGACGTGGTGCTGTTCGTCTACCGCGAGGAATATTATCTGAAGAACCGCGAGCCGAAGCCGGGCACCGACGAATACATCAAATGGGAACACGAGATGAACGAGATGCGCGGCAAGGCCGAGGTCATCGTCGCCAAACAGCGCCACGGCCCAACGGGATCGGTCAGCCTCGCCTTCCAGGGCGAATTCACCCGCTTCTCGGACCTTGCGGAAGAGCATCATTTGCCGGATCGGTTCGAGTGACCTCTTGATACAGGTCTCATTCCTTCGCACCCCCCTCTGTCCTGCCGGACATCTCCCCCTCAAGGGGGGAGATCGGATGTCGTTTCGGCTTTCGGCAATCGTCAATGCTGCTAGATGTACGGCAATATCGGAGCTGCCAATCTCCCCCCTTGAGGGGGAGATGTCCGGCAGGACAGAGGGGGGCGCTGTCCCGCCGACTTGTCTTTCAATTGCCGCAGGCCGCGCCTGATGGCCAAATCCCGCATTCAGTTCATCTGCCAGAATTGCGGTTCGGTGCATCAGCGCTGGGCCGGCAAATGCGATGCCTGCGGCGAGTGGAACACGCTGGTCGAGGAAGGCACGTCAGGCGGCATAGGTTCCGGCCCGGCCAATACGCGCAATGCACGCAAGGGCCGCGCGGTGGTGCTGACCAGCCTCTCCGGCGACATCGAGGACGCGCCGCGCATCGTCTCCGGCATCGGCGAACTCGACCGGGCCACCGGCGGCGGCTTCGTGCGCGGCTCGGCGCTGCTGGTCGGCGGCGATCCCGGCATCGGCAAGTCGACGCTGCTCACCCAGGCCGCGGCCGCGCTGGCGGCAAAGGGCCACCGCATCGTCTATGTCTCGGGCGAAGAGGCGGTCGCGCAGATCAGGCTGCGCGCCCAGCGGCTCGGCGTCGCCGACACCCCGGTCGAGCTCGCCGCCGAAACCAATGTCGAGGACATCCTCGCCACCATCGCCGATGGCAAGCGGCCGGATCTGGTCATTCTCGATTCGATCCAGACGCTGTGGACCGATATGGCCGATTCGGCGCCCGGCACGGTGACCCAGGTGCGTGCCGCCGCCCAGGCGATGATCCGCTACGCAAAATCCACAGGGGCGGCGATCGTTCTGGTCGGCCACGTCACCAAGGAGGGCCAGATTGCCGGACCGCGCGTCGTCGAGCACATGGTCGACGCGGTGCTCTATTTCGAGGGCGAAGGCGGCCACCACTACCGCATCCTGCGCACGGTCAAGAATCGCTTCGGGCCAACCGATGAGATCGGCGTCTTCGAAATGTCGGACAAGGGCTTGCGGGAAGTCGCCAATCCGTCCGAGCTTTTCCTCGGTGAGCGCCATGCGAAGTCGCCGGGTGCCGCGGTTTTCGCCGGCATGGAAGGCACACGGCCGGTGCTGGTCGAGATCCAGGCGCTGGTGGCGCCATCGACGCTGGGCACACCGCGCCGCGCCGTCGTCGGCTGGGATGGTGCCCGGCTGTCGATGATCCTGGCGGTTCTGGAAGCCCATTGCGGCGTCCGCTTCGGCACGCACGACGTCTATCTCAACGTTGCCGGCGGCTACCGCATTTCGGAGCCGGCGGCCGACTTGGCAGTGGCGGCGGCACTGGTTTCCTCGCTCATCGGTCTTGCCCTTCCCGCCGATTGCGTCTATTTCGGCGAAATCAGCCTGTCGGGTGCGGTGAGGCCGGTTGCGCATGCGCAGCAGCGCCTCAAGGAAGCCGAAAAGCTGGGTTTCGGACGCGCGGTTCTGCCCTTGGGCAGCGAGGAACTTGTTGGTGGCAATGGGGTCGGGGGGATCGGAGCCGGCGCTTTCCAGCCCACCGAGCTTGCCGATCTCGTGGCGCGCATAGCCGGCTCTCGGCGCAGCCGCGCCGACGAGCAAGAGTGATGCGGCTCGTCGGGCCGTGAAAAAGAGATCGGAGTGGGGCGAAAAACATGCCGATTACGCTGCTTGACGGAATTCTCGTCGGCTTCACCCTGGTCTCGGCGATGCTCGCTATGGTTCGCGGCTTTTCGCGCGAGATCCTGTCGATCATCTCCTGGGCAGCCGCCGCGGCCGCCGCCTTCTTCTTCTACAAGCCGGTGCTGCCTTACATCCAGCCCTATGTCGACAACGAAAAGGCCGCCATGGCGGCGGCCGCCGGTATCGTCTTCATTGTCGCGCTGATCGTCGTTTCGGTCATCACCATGAAGCTCGCCGACTGGATCATCGATTCCAGGATCGGCGCGCTCGATCGTACACTTGGCTTCCTCTATGGCGCGGCGCGCGGCATTCTGGTCGTCGCTGTCGCGCTGCTTTTCTTCAATTGGCTGGCCGGCGCCAAGGCTCCAGGCTGGATTGCCAACGCCAAGTCAAAGCCGTTGCTCGAATCGATCGGCGCCAAGCTCGAAAGCCTGCTGCCCGAGGATCCGGAAAACGCCATCCTCAACAAGCTCAATCCGAATCAGCCGGCCACCGAGACGCCTCTGGCCCCCGACGCGCCTGCAGCGGAAGCCCCTGCCGCCGGCGACGACGCCACTGCTCCGGCACCCGACGACAGCGATGCGCCGCCGGCCGACAATGCGCCCGCGACGCCGGCACCTGCAAACCCGGCGCCGGCAAACTGATTTTGACAGACTTGCGAGGCTCAAGACTGTCGATCATGTGAACGCCGCACGACGTGCGTTGCTTTCGATGCGCTATGACCTTATATGGCGACTTTAGCGGAGCTTGAGCCCCAATGGCAGCCTCAGTGGCAGACGCAGACGACGTGCTTTCCGCCGAAGCCGACGACCATTTCCACGACGAATGCGGCGTGTTCGGCATTTTCGGCCGGCAGGACGCCGCAGCCATCGTAACGCTCGGTCTGCATGCGTTGCAGCATCGAGGCCAGGAAGCGGCCGGCATCGTTTCCTATGACGGCACCCAATTCCATGTCGAACGCCATGTCGGCCTGATCGGCGACACCTTTACCAAGCAGCGTGTCATCGACAGCCTGCAAGGCAACCGTGCCATCGGCCACACACGCTATGCCACCACCGGCGGCGCCGGTCTGCGCAATATCCAGCCTTTCTTCGCCGAACTTGCCGATGGCGGCTTTGCCGTCGCCCATAACGGCAATCTCACCAACGCCATGACCGTTCAGCGCGCCCTGCAGAAGCAAGGCGCCATCTTCTCTTCCACCTCCGACACCGAAACGCTCCTGCACCTGGTTGCCACCAGCAAGGAGCGCGACCTGAATTCGCGCTTCATCGATGCGGTGCGCCAAGTCGAAGGCGCCTTCTCGCTGGTGGCGATGACGTCCAAGAAGATGATCGGGTGCCGCGACCCGCTCGGCATCCGCCCGCTGGTGCTCGGCGATCTCGACGGCGCCTGGATTCTCGCCTCCGAGACCTGCGCGCTCGATATTATCGGTGCGCGTTTCGTGCGCGACCTGAAGCCCGGCGAAATGGTCGTCGTCACCAGCAAGGGTATCGAAAGCCTGTTCCCGTTCGAGCCGCAGAAGACCCGCTTCTGCATCTTCGAATATGTCTATTTCGCGCGGCCGGATTCGTCGGTCGAAGGCCGCAACGTCTATGAAGTGCGCAAGCGCATCGGCGCCGAGCTGGCGCAGGAAAGTCCGGTCGAGGCCGACATCGTCGTGCCGGTGCCGGATTCGGGCACGCCGGCGGCGATCGGCTTTTCGCAGGCCGCGGGCATTCCGTTCGAGCTCGGCATCATCCGCAATCACTATGTTGGCCGCACCTTCATCCAGCCCGGCGATTCGATCCGCCACATGGGTGTCAAGCTCAAGCACAACGCCAACCGCCGCATGATCGAAGGCAAGCGTGTGGTGCTGGTCGACGATTCGATCGTGCGCGGCACCACCAGCCAGAAGATCGTCCAGATGGTGCGCGATGCCGGCGCCAAGGAAGTGCATATGCGCATCGCTTCGCCGCCGACGCGCGCTTCCTGCTTTTACGGCGTCGACACACCGGAAAAATCGAAGCTGCTGGCGTCGCGCATGTCGGTGGAGGAGATGGCCGAGTTCATCCGCGTCGATTCGCTCGGCTTCCTGTCGATCGACGGGCTCTACCGCGCCGTCGGCGAGGTCGGCCGCGACAACGAGCAGCCGCAATTCTGCGACGCCTGCTTCACCGGCCAGTATCCGACCCGGCTTGCCGACTTCGAAGGCTCCGACAATGTGCGCACGCTGTCGCTGTTAGCGGCCGGCGGGTCGTAGGCCTTGCCGGTCCGTTTGTCTCCCTCCCCTTAGCCCCTCACGGCGGTTTCACCTTGCCTGTCGGAATCCATCGTATGAGCCTTGATCTCTCCGGCCGCGTTGCGGTCGTCACCGGCGCCTCGCGCGGCATCGGCTATTTCATCGCCAGGGAGCTTGCCGCGGCCGGTGCGCATGTGATTGCGGTTGCTCGCACCGTCGGCGGGTTGGAAGAACTCGACGACCAGATCAAGGCAGGTGGCGGACAGGCGACGCTGGTACCGCTCGATCTTGCCGACATGGCGGGGATCGACCGGCTGGGCGGCGCCATCCACGAGCGCTGGGGCAAGCTCGACATACTGGTCGCCAACGCCGCTGTGCTCGGCGTCATCGCCCCGATCGGCCATGTCGAGGCCAAGACCTTCGAGAAGGTGATGACCATCAACGTCACCGCAACATGGCGGCTGATCCGCTCGGTCGACCCGCTGCTCAGGCTTTCCGATGCCGGCCGTGCTATCGTGCTGAGCTCCAGCCTTGCCCACTCCGCACGCGCCTTCTGGGCGCCTTATGCGGCGTCGAAGGCGGCGGTCGAGGCCATGACGCGTTCATGGGCGCATGAGACCGAAAACCTGCCGCTCAGGGTCAATGCCGCCGATCCCGGGGCAACGCGCACCGCGATGCGGGCGCAGGCCGTACCCGGCGAGGATCCTGAAACACTGCCGCACCCTTCGGAGATCGCCAAGCGTATCGTGCCGCTGGCCAGCCCTAAGCTCAAGGAGACCGGGCTGATCTTCCAGGCCAAGCACAATCGCTTTGTCGCCTACCGGCAGCCGGAGTAGCCACACATCGCATTTTGCCGGAAGAATTGCGCCGGCACCAACGTTGTTCGGGTGCCACAATTCGAGAAACGGAGGACCATATGCGGAGACTGCTTCTCTTGACTGCCACCGCGCTGCTTGCAGTGATCGGCGCCGCGTCGTCGCAGGAGGCAACGATGAGCTTTTTCGTCACCAGCGTCGGCTCCGGCAAAGGCGCCGATCTCGGCGGTCTCGGCGGCGCCGACGCCCATTGTAGTTCACTGGCCGAAGCCGCGGGCGTTACCGGCAAGACATGGCGCGCCTATCTCTCGACCAGCGATACCGATGCACGCGACCGTATCGGCAAAGGCCCGTGGTTCAACGCCAAGGGCGTCAAGATCGCCGATGATGTCGCTTCCCTGCATAGCGATGCCAACGCCATCACCAAACAGACGGCACTCGACGAAAAGGGCCAAATGGTCAACGGCCGCGGCGACACGCCCAACCGGCACGACGTGTTGACCGGCTCCAAGCCGGATGGCACGAAAATAGCCGACCAGACCTGCGGCGACTGGACGCTGAGCGGAGCAGAAGGTGTGGCGATGATGGGTCATCACGATCGTACCGGCCTCGATGATTCGGCAGCCGCCAAATCGTGGAATTCCTCGCATGCGTCACGCGGTGGCTGCAGCCAGGAAGCGCTGAAGGGCACCGGCGGCGACGGCCTGTTCTATTGTTTTGCGGTGAACTGAACCAAAACGACCCGACATCACGTGGCTGTGATGCCGTGGCTTAACGCCGCGCTTTGGCCCAGCTTTCGCCGCTGGGCCGGAGTTGCTAGGATCGTGCGACTCCCAAAACAAGCAGAGCGAGGAAATACTCATGGCGGCACCGAGCGTAGCGTTAGTCTGGTATCTGGTGATCGCCGGCCCGCAAGGCGGCATGGTCGTGCTGCCCAGCACATTCGACACCCGCGAACAGTGCGCCTTCGCCATAACCGAATACCAGAAGCAACCGACGCCGGCCGGCTGGTCGGTGCAGTGCGTGCCGAGCGCCTCGCCCTTCGCCGACGAGGGCGACGCCGAGGAGCCGTCGGCGCAGTAGGACAGCGTGACCTCCCCCTTGAGGGGAGATGGCCGACTGGCCAGAGGGGGGGTGGTCCGACCGGGCTCGGCCTGCTGCAGCGGTTGCCGCTTCACGCGAGACAACCCTCTCTGTCGCCTTCGGCGACATCTCCCCCTCAAGGGGGAGATCGTCAGCGTCGCGCGCTTACCGTCAGCTCCGGCTTCTGGCTGATGGTCTGGAACACGACGCAGTAGCGCTCGGTCAGCTTGAGCAGCGCATCGATGCGCTCCTGCGGCTCGTCGGTGTCGAGGCCAAATGTCAGCCGGATGGCGCGGAAGCCAACCGGCGCATCCTTTGCCACGCCAAGCGTGCCGCGAAAGTCCAGGTCGCCTTCGGCTTCCACCGTGGCGGCCCCAAGCTTGAATTCCAGCGCCGTCGCTACCGCCTTCAGCGTGACGCCGGCGCAAGCCACCAGTGCCTCCAGCAGCATGTCGCCGGAGCAGAGTTCGAGCCCGGTGCCGCCGGTCGCCGGATGCAGCCCGGCAATGGCGATCGCCCTGCCTGTCTCGACCTTGCAGGCGATCGATTGGTCGTCGATCGAGCCTTTGGCGCGGAGAGTAATCAGCGCGCGCGAGGCGTCGTCGCGATAGGCCACCTTCAGCGGCGCCTGCATGGCCTTCAATGCGATCGCGTCCATTTCGTTTCTCTCCCATAGTTGCCTGGCTTCGCTGCCTAACGGCGATGCCGTCTGCCCAAACGCAAGTCTCCACTGGCGTAGCGCTTGGCAGGGTTTCGCCCGTATAGCCTGACGATACGGGGAGCATCCAACGCCTTCACACCGTCTCTCGCAACACATTCGTAAGGCCGCCGGACATATGGCCGATATCGCCATCGTGGAAACCCGCGAACGGGTTCTTGCCGGAATCCTGTTCACCGGGGCTGCCTACCTGCTGTTTTCGATGCAGGACGCCTCAAGCTGACACTATGGTGTCAGGAAGGGGCAGCGTAGGCTGGTGAGATGACGGGATCGCTGGACATGCCATGCACAGTGGAAAGCGCCCGCGAGCGTACCCTCGGCATCATCCTGGTCTCGGCATCGGCGGCCGTCTTCGGCCTCACCGGCGTGCTGACCAAATCGATCCATGCCGACCCGCTGACCATTACCTGCTGGCGCGGCTTCGTCGGCTCGATCCTGATCAGCCTCTATGTCTTATGGCGCCGCCAGCGCTCCGGCGGTCGCGACAGCTTGCGGCTCGGCTGGCGAGGCTGGCTGCTGGCGATCGAGGGCGCGCTCGCGAGCATCGCCTTTATCTCGGCGTTCAAGTTCACCTTTGTCGCCAATGTCGCGATCATCTATGCCACGGCCCCGTTCGTCACCGCGCTGCTGGCCCTCCTGTTGGTCCGCGAGCCGTTCCGGCTGCAGACGCTTGCCGCCGCTGCTGTGTCACTATGCGGTGTGGCAATCATGGTCTGGTCCGGCTTCGGCACCGGCCATTTGTTCGGCGACGGGCTGGCGCTGCTGATGACGATCGGCAGCGCGCTCTACATGATCATGGTGCGCGCCTTCCGCGACACGCCGGTGGTGTGGGCGGGTGCGGTGTCGGCATTCCTTCTGTTCGTGCTCGGCTGGTTCGTCGCCGATCCGCTGGCTGTCTCGACCAGGGACGCTGTGCTTCTAGCCACCTTCGGCGCCTCGTTCGCGCTGGCTTCGATCCTGTGGACGGAGGGCACCCGGCTTATTCCGGCGGCCGAGTCCGGATTGCTGGGTTCAGCTGAAGTGCCATTCGCGATCCTGTTTGCCTTCCTGTTCCTGGCGGAGATCCCGCCGGCAGCCAGCATGGTCGGTGGCGCCATCGTGCTTTGCGCGGTGTTCGCTCACGCCGGCCGCGACTGGCTGATGGCCAGGCAGCGCGCAGCGGATGCATGACCAATCCTCGCCGCGTCCGAGCGCGAGTTGGTGGTCCGATCACGAGAAATCCGGTCCTGAAAATTAATTTGAAAAGTCATGGAACCATCATAGGGCTCAGGCATTATGGCTGCGACGGGCCACCCCAAGTCCCCCCAAACCCCTCGGCCCGTCCTACTCAGAAGCCGACCGCAAGGTCGGCTTTTTCTTTGCTGGCTCAATTGGCCAAGGCCAGGTTGCCGCTGAACAACGCGGCCAGATCCTGCGCCGGCCGGTCGGCATCCTCACGCAAGCGGACGGCGAATTCGGCGACCGGCACCGGCGGCAGATCAAGATCGCGCGGCGCCTCGACGATGCCGGAATGAGCGAAGCGCGCCGTCCTCAACGTCAAGGCGATGCCGGCGTGCACCGCCGTGCGCAGGCCGGCAAGGCTGGCACTGCCGGCAGCAATGCGGTAGCGACGGCCGGCCGCATCGAGTGCACTGGTCGCCGCTTCGCGAAACCCGCAATGGGGATCGAGCAGCGCCAAGGGCAGTTCGTCGTGGCGGGTGGCCAGCCCGTTCTGTGAGCAAAGCCAGATCATTGGTTCCTTGAGCACACCGACTTCGTCCCGTGTCGGCACCTGCCGCATGGCAATGGCCAGATCAAGGGTGCCGGCCTGCAAAGCCTGCGCCAGTTCGGCGGAACGGCCGACGCGCAGTTCGATCCTGACGCGCGGATGGCTGACAGCAAAAGCCCTGAGAAGCTGCGGCAAGCCGCTGTCGGCGAAATCCTGCGTGGTGCCGATGGCGACGCGCCCGTCGGCGTGCGCGCCTTTGAGGGCCAGCCACGCCTCGCGGTGCGCGGCAAGGATGCGACGCGCGTGAACGATCAGATCCTCGCCTGCCGGCGTCAGGCCGCGCCCTCGCCCCTGCGGCACCAGCAGCGGTTCGCCGACAACATCCTCCAGCCGCTGCATCTGCGCGGTCACTGCGGACGGCGAGCGACCGACGGTTGACGCGGCCCGCGCCAGGGAACCGCCATCGACGAAAGCGAGGAAAGTCTTGAGGAGGTCGGGATCGAACACCTGCATAATTCGATACTATCAAAGTGTTTATCAAAAACAATTCGATTTTTTTGATCAAAGGACGATGGCATGATTTTCTCGACGGCGAAGAGGCGCCGCTTGAAACCGAGGAGAAGAAATATGCCGATCATCAATGTCAGCGTTACCGGCAAGCCCGATGCCGCTTTGTCCGCCGCCATTGCCAAGGAAGTGACCGAACTGACGGCCACGCATCTGCGCAAGGACGCGACAATCACAGCTGTTGCCATTTCCTATCACGACCCCGAGCACTGGTTCGCCGGCGGCAAGTCGCTGGCCGAGCATGGCACGAACACGGCCTGGCTCGACATCAAGGTTGTCGACGGCACCAACACCAAGCTCGAACTGGAGGCGTATCTGCAGGCAATTTTCGCGGCATTCGGCCGGCTGCTGGGTAAGGTGCATGAGGAAAGCTACGCCCTCGTGCATGAAGTGCCTGCAGCCGCCTATGGCTTTGGCGGCAAGACGCAGGAATTCCGCTTCATCAGCGGAAGGATGAAAGCGGCGTAGCTGCGATAGGCAGCCGAGCCGAATCAAACATAGGAGAGAAGGAAAAATGGAGCCGCATTGACGTTGATCCAACTTCGGCTAGGTTCTCACCCGAAGCGGCCACTGAAGAGCCGCGACGTGAGATCGTTGGGAGATGCGGCGATGATCCTGACACTGGCGCTGCTTGCGGGTCTTGTCGCGGCCTGGCTGCTGATCGGCGTGGTGGAGAAGTTCCGCCTCGGCCTGCGGTTGAGCCAGGCGCTGCTCTACGTGCCGTTCAAGCTCGCCTACCGGATCAGCGACGAGCGCATCAAGATTGCGCGCAGGTCGGTGGCCCCGGTCATCTATGTCATCTGGCATCAGTCACGCATCGAGCCGGCGCTGATGCTGTCGCTGCTGCCGGAGGACACGCTGCACATCCTCGACCAGGCTTCGGCCAGATCGCCGTGGCTGGAGCCGTGGCGCGAGCTCGGCCGCACCATCGCCTTCAACGCCGAGCATGTCTTCGTCAGCCGCAGATTGGTGCGGGTGCTGAAGGGCAAGGGCCGGCTCGCCGTTTACCTGCCGGATGCGGTCGAGCCAGACGTCAAGTCGTTTCGGTTGTTTCGCGCCATCACCCGTATCGCCATGCAGGCCGACGCCCGTATCGTGCCGGTCTTCGTTGCCGGCGCACGCAGCCTGCCGGCCTCGCTGACGCCGGCGGACAAGGCGCCGCGCCATTGGTTTCCGCAGCTGTCGATCAGCGCGCTGGAGCCGATGACCATCGCCGAGCTGGTGGCGCGGAACCCAGATCAGGCCTCCAACACCAATGCGCTGTTTGATCGCTTCGCCGAGGCCAGGCTTTTCGGCAGTGATCTCGACCGAGGGCTGTTCCTCGCCATGCGCGATGCGGCCGACCGTGTTGGCGCTTCGCACCCAATAATCGAGGACGTCATTAGCGGTGCCCTGAGCTACCGGAAAGTGTTCATCGGCGCCAGGGTTTTGGGCCGACGGTTCGAGGCAATAACAGCGCCGGGCGAAGCGGTTGGGCTGCTCCTGCCCAACGCCAATGGCGTCGTGCTGTCGTTCGTCGGACTTTTGTCGGCTGCGCGGGTGGCAGCAATGATCAACTATACCGCCGGCCCGGCCAGCGTCACCGCCGCCATCCGCACGGCGATGATCCGAACCGTGGTCTCCTCACGCGCCTTTGTCGAAAAGGCCAACCTCGCCGACATCGTCGAGGCGGTGGAAAAGGGCGGGGCGAAACTGCTGTGGCTGGAGGATGTCCGCGCAAGCGTGACCGTGCTGGACAAGGCCGCAGCCGGCTTGCTGTGGCGCTGGCCGTTGCAGCGCCAGGACGCAGCCAAGCCGGCGGTGATCCTGTTCACCTCCGGCTCGGAAGGCACGCCCAAGGCCGTGGTGCTGTCGCACCGGAACCTTCTTGCCAATGCGATGCAGGCGGAAGCTCGCATCACCATCTCGCCGGCCGATATCCTGCTCAACGTGCTGCCGGTGTTCCACTCGTTCGGGCTGACCGGCGGCACCATCCTGCCGCTGGTCACCGGAGTAAAGCTGTTCCTCTACCCGTCACCGCTCCACTACAAACTTATTCCGGAGGTGGCGCGCAAGGTCCGGCCGACGGTGATGTTCGGCACCGACACGTTCCTCGCCAACTATGCCCGCACCGCCAAGGACGGCGATTTTTCCAGCCTGCGCTTCGTCGTGGCCGGTGCCGAGGCGGTGAAGCCGGAGACGCGCCGGGTTTACCGCGAGCGCTTCCAGGCTGAGATCATCGAAGGTTTTGGCTTGACCGAGGCCGCACCAGTGGTTGCCGTCAACACCGCCATCCACGGCCGCGACGGAACGGTCGGGCGGCTGCTGCCGGCCATGCGCATGAAACTCGAACCGGTCGAAGGCATCAGCGACGCCGGCCGGCTGTGGCTCGACGGGCCGAACCTGATGATGGGCTACATGACCGGCGACCGGCCTGGCGAGTTGCAGCCGCTCGAAGGCTGGCACGACACCGGCGATATCGTTTCGGTCGATCGCGAAGGCTTCATCACCATTCGCGGCCGCGCCAAGCGCTTCGCCAAGATAGCCGGCGAGATGGTATCGCTTGGTGCGGTCGAGATGCTGGTGCAGTCGCTGTGGCCGGAAGAGCATCACGCCGTGGTGGCAGTGCCGGACAAGCGGCGCGGCGAGCGCCTCGTTCTGGTCACCACCGCCGACAATGCCGACCCCGACGAATTGCGCGAATTCGGCAAAAAAGCCGGCGCGGCCGAACTGATGGTGCCGAACGACATCGTCAAGGTCGAGGAGATCCCTGTACTGGGCTCCGGCAAGACCGACTATGTCTCGACTAAAAAGCTGGCGCTCGAGAGGCTGGGACTGAGCGCAGCCGCCTGAGGTTTGCTGTCGAGAACTCTAAAGCGCGTCGCGTTCGACCGGCCTTGTGCGACGCGCTTTAGATTCTTGCTTTTATGCATGCCGTTATCGCAAAACCGCTGCACACTTTTGCGCGAATGCATTAGAAGACCACCACCGACAACAGCAGAATGGCGCCGACGCCCATCATCAGCAGGCCCGGCCAGTTCTGCGACAGGCCGAGAAAACGGAGCCCGCGCCGCCGCGGCTCCAGGGTCGGACCTGGTGTTGCGAGATTAGGCGTCGGACTATCCGGCGCGGTGGAGACAGCGGCCGGCTCACTAAGCCGCCCGCGCATGATGGCCGCAACCGCCATATAGACGAGGCCGGTGACAGTCAGTAACGCGCCGATGAGGATGACAGCCATTTCTCCTCGTTTTCCGATGGTTCTGCGCCCGATGCGGCAGCTTGCGCTACGTTGACGACGTATCACAAGCAGCCGCTCAAGCGGACCTACCAACACAAACGGTCTAGCCGCCCAGCAAGTTCCGAAAACGGGGTTTTTGAGGTGCGTTCCACAGCGCCGCGCGCTGTGTGAGCCGGTCCTGATTCTAAACGGACGACGCTTTTCGGAATCGTGCACTGCCAGGCGCAACGCGAACTGGCACCAAATCCGTCAGCCAATATCCGAGGACGGCACCTTCTCGCCTTCGCGCTTGGCGCGTCTCGAATAGGCCCGCACGCTGAACGGCAAGAAGACCAGATAGCCGGCAACCGAGGCCGTCAGTGTATACCAGGGATAGGTCATCAAAAGCAGGACGTAGAGGACGACTGCGAGGATGATCGGCAGCACCCTGTCGCCCGGTATCCTGACGCTCTTGCCGGAATAGACGGGCAGTCTGCTGACCAGCAGGAACGCCACCAATATTGTAAAGCCGGTGGCAATGAAGGCTGCCAGGCGGCTGGGTTCAAGCCCAAGCCTGAGGAAGAACAGATAGAGCGGCAGCATCACAAGCACCGCACCCGCCGGCGCCGGCACGCCGACGAAATATTCGGTCTGCCACTGCGGACGGTCGAGCTCTTCGTCGAGCACGTTGAAACGGGCAAGCCTCATCCCACAGGCGATTGTGAACAGCAGCGCGGCGATCCAGCCCGGCGAACCTGCCCTGTCGAGCAGAAAGGCATAGAGCACGAGCGCCGGTGCCACGCCGAAATTGACGATATCGGCCAGCGAATCCATCTGGGCGCCGAATTTGGAAGTCGCCTTCAGCATTCGCGCCAGACGGCCGTCGATACCATCGAGGAAGGCCGCGAGCAGCACCATCACCACCGCTGGCTCGAAGCGGCCCTCGAAGCCGAAGCGAATACCGGACAGTCCGGCGCAGATGGCGAGCACCGTGACCAGATTGGGCAGCACCATGCGCATCGGGATTTCGCGAATGCGCGGGCCACCGCCGCCATGCGCCTCGAATTTCTTGAACGGCGGCGCCACCGGTCAGGAGATCCGCACGAGCGGCGTTGCGGCAACGCCGCCGAATTCCGCCAGCACCGTCTCACCGCCAACCGCGGTCTGGCCGACGGCGACACGCGGCGTCGCGGTCGAGGGCAGGAATACATCGACGCGCGAGCCGAAGCGGATCAGCCCGAAACGCTCGCCGGTGCCGATGGCGCCGCCGGGCTCGGCCCAGCAGACGATGCGCCGCGCCACCAGGCCGGCGATCTGCACCGCGGCGACCGTTCCATTGGGGCTTTCGATGACCAGCCCGTTGCGCTCGTTCTCGGTGCTTGCCTTGTCGAGTTCGGCATTGAGGAATTTTCCTGGCCGATGCTCGATCCTGGAAATGCGGCCACGCACCGGAGAGCGGTTAACGTGGCAGGAAAAGACGTTCATGAATACCGAGATGCGGGTCATTTCGCCGCCGCCGAGGCCAAGCTCGCGCGGCGGCACGGCCGGGCCAACCGCCGAAACGATGCCGTCGGCCGGGCTGACAACCAACCGGTCGTCGATCGGCGTGACACGCTCGGGATCGCGGAAGAAATAGGCGCACCAGGCCGTCAGGATGAGACCGATCCAGAACAGGGTCGAGGAGAAGTAGCCAAGAAAGAGCGTCGCCGCGCCGAATGCAGCGATAAAGGGATAACCCTCGCGATGGATCGGAACGAACGCATTCTTGATCGTGTCAACGAGGCTCATGGGATGAGGGCAACCTTGGTTCCAAGTCCGGCCTCAATAGCGGAAACACCCCGCGGTCGCAACGCGACAATGAGAGCGCTCGTGGGGTGGCGGTCGCCGCCGTTTCAGGATGCCGTTAGCAGCATCCGGACTGCCGAAGCGATCAACCGGAAATGTTCATTGCGATTGTCGGAACGCAGCACTCTCGCCCGTCCTTGGCAAGACAGCGCCTCTCATCGGCCTTTCGGCCATGACGATTTGCGCAAACCCGGAGGTTCTCGGCCCATGCAGAAATCAGCAGCTAGGCAAGTGCAAGTGGTGATGAACGGCTTGGCCTTCGGCGAGTCACCGCGCTGGCACGATGGCCGGCTGTGGTTCTGCAACTGGGGCACAGGCCAGATCATCGCCGTTGACGCCCTAGGCAACAGCGAGATCGCGCTCACCGTGCCGGCCATCCTGCCCTATTCCATTGACTGGCTGCCGGACGGGCGCCTGCTTGTCGTCTCCGGCTGCGAAGGGCTGATCCTCAGGCAGGAGGCAGACGGGAGGCTGGTCACCCATGCCGATCTGAGACACCTGTCGAAGAGCCCGTGGAACGAGATCGTCGTCGATGGACGCGGCAACATCTATGTCAATGGTGGTGGGCCTGCTCCGGGTCCCGGCCAGCATTTCGGCCCCGGCGCCATCGTGCTGGTCGCGCCTGACGGCTCGGTTCAGCAGGTGGCTGAGAACCTCGCCTTCGCCAATGGCATGGCGGTGACGCCTGACAACAAGACGCTGATCGTTGCCGAGTCCCACGCCAACCGGCTGACCGCCTTCGACATCGCTGCCGATGGTGGCCTTTCCAACCGCAGGGTCTGGGCCGATCTCGGCAACGGTTTTCCCGATGGCATCTGCCTCGATGCCGAAGGTGCGGCCTGGTATGCCGACGTTCCGAACCGGCATTGCGTGCGGGTGCGCGAGGGCGGCGCGATGCTCGAAAGTGTCGATGTCGACCGCGGCTGCTTTGCCTGCATGCTCGGCGGCAGCGAGGGAAAAACGCTGTTCATCGTCGCAGCCGAATGGCGCGGCTTCGAACATATGATCAGCGATGCCCGTACCGGCCAAGTGCTCAGCGTCGACGCTACTGCGCCGGGCGCCGGCTGGCCGTAGAGAGCTTACATCCCGGGAATCCGCTGATAGTTGGCAATATCGGCCTTGACGCCAAGTCGCGAAATGGTCTCCTGAGGATTGAAGCCGATGCGCTCATGCGCAGCCTTGATGATCGGCACGACCTTGTCGACGGCGGCCTGCCCTTCCCATTCGACAATAGTCACGAGGTTGAACTCGCCCGGCCCCGAGAATTGCTCGAGCAGGAAATCCTGGACGAACCCTTGCTGCTGGCGCAGCAAATCATGCGTCATCCGGACCTTGGCAAGAATCTCCTCGCGGGCGTTGGCCGGAACGACAAACTTGTCCACCCGGAATACACTGCCGCCACTAACTGCCTGATTTATCCCATTCATATCGATTGTCTCCGTTTTTGAACGACGCATCTTGCTGCGATCCAAAACGGCCTACGATCTCAACTTAAGTTGAGGTCAAGCACGAATTTTCAGCTCACCTCCGAGGTGCGGCGGCGGACGACGACGCCGAACTCGTCGCTTTCGCGGGCAATGCGCAGCCGCTCCTCGGCCTCGCTTGCCTCGCGCTGGCGGTCCCACATCGATGCATAAAGGCCGCGCTTGGCTATCAAGGCGACATGGGTGCCGCGCTCGGCGATCTGGCCATCCTGCAGGACGATGATCTCGTCGGCCGAAATCACTGTGGACAGCCGATGGGCGATGACGAGGGTGGTGCGGCCCTGGCTGACCAGGTCGAGTGCCGCCTGGATCTCCTGCTCGGTGTGGCTGTCCAGTGCCGAGGTCGCCTCGTCGAGCATCAGGATCGGCGGTGCCTTCAAAATGGTGCGGGCAATCGCCACCCGCTGCTTCTCGCCGCCGGACAGTTTTAATCCGCGCTCGCCGACCATTGAGCGATAGCCGTCGGGCAGCCGCTCGATGAACGGTCCGATCTGGGCCAGTTCTGCCGCCTTGCGCACATCCTCCTCGCTGGCGCCGACGCGGCCGTAGCGGATGTTGTAGGCGATGGTGTCGTTGAACAGCACCGTGTCCTGCGGCACCATGCCGATGGCGGCGCGCAAGCTCTCCTGCGTCACGTCGCGAATGTCCTGGCCGTCGATCAGAATCTTGCCGCGCTGGATGTCGTAGAAGCGAAACAAAAGCCGCGAAATGGTCGACTTGCCGGCTCCGGAGGGGCCGACGATGGCCACCGTCTTGCCGGCTGGCACCTCGAAGCTGATGCCCTTCAGGATCTTGCGGTTCGGGTCGTAGGAAAAATGTACGTCGCGGAACTCGACCCTGCCGGCATCGACGACCAGCGGCTTGGCGCCCGGCCGATCAACGATCTCACGCTTGACGTCGAGCAGATCGAACATGTTTTCGATGTCGGTCAGGCCCTGGCGAATTTCGCGGTAGATCATGCCGATGAAATTCAGCGGCACCGAAAGCTGCATGAGCATGGCGTTGACGAAGACGAAATCGCCGACGCTTTGTGTGCCCGCCTTCACCTCGAGCGCCGACATCACCATGACGACGGTCATGCCGATACCGAAGATCACACCCTGGCCGAAGTTCAGCCAGCCAAGCGAGGTCCAGGTCCTGGTCGCCGCCAACTCGTAGCGCGCCGTGGACCGGTCGAACCGCTCGGCCTCCATGGCTTCGTTATTGAAATATTTGACTGTTTCGTAGTTGAGCAGCGAGTCGATCGCCTTCGTGCTGGCTTCATTGTCGCTTTCGTTCATCTCACGGCGGATCGAAATACGCCAATCGCTCGCCCTGACGGTGAACCAGACATAGAGCCAGACCGTGACCGCGATCACCAAGACGTATAGCCAGCCATAGGTGACGGCGAAGATGCCGGCGGTGAGCGCGAATTCGACGATTGTCGGCGCCGTCGCCAGCATGGTGAAGCGGACGATCGTCTCGATGCCCTTGGTGCCGCGCTCGATGACGCGCGACAGTCCGCCGGTGCGCCGTTCGAGGTGGAAGCGCAGCGACAGTTCGTGCATGTGCACGAAGGTGCGGAAGGCGAGCCGGCGCACCGCATGCTGGCCGACCCGTGCAAACAGGGCGTCGCGTAACTGGTTGAAGCCGAGCTGCACCAGCCGCACGGCATTGTAGGCGACGACCAGCATGACCGGCGCCAGCAGCAGGGCCGGCAGCGGCGGCGGCGATTTGCTATCGCCGGCCAGTGCGTCGGTCGCCCATTTGAAGAAATAGGGTCCGGCCACCAGGGTCAGCTTGGCGACAACCAGCAGTACGGTTGCCCACACCACGCGCGCCCTCAGGTCGGCGCGGTCGGCCGGCCACATATAGGGCCAGAGATTGCGCAACGTTCTGAAGGTCGAGCCGGAATCTGCGGAAACGGT
Organism: Mesorhizobium sp. M0185; assembly: GCF_040322175.1. Lineage (NCBI taxonomy): Bacteria > Pseudomonadati > Pseudomonadota > Alphaproteobacteria > Hyphomicrobiales > Phyllobacteriaceae > Mesorhizobium > Mesorhizobium sp. M0185. The sequence goes on from NZ_JAMYSY010000016.1 coordinate 47,347, forward strand.
TTTCTCGGCCATTCTTGTTTACCTTTATGATTTTAGCGGCCGGAGCAGCAGGAATCGACCAGCGCGGCCAGCGATGCCGAAACATCGGCGAGCGCGGCGCGGTCGAGTTCATAGCGCGAGCGCTGGCGGTCAGGCTCGAAGCGGATCAGCCCGGCCTCGACCAGGATCTTCAAATGCTGGGAAACGGTGGACTGCGCCAGGTCGAGATGCTCGACGACCTCGCGACAGCAGCAGGAACGGCTTGCGGAAAGGTGTTTGAGAATTTCGATCCGCGCTGGATGCGAAAGGGCCGCGAGCCGGACAGCGACAGCGCGGCTATCCGGCGTGCAGTTGGCCGGCGTGCAGTTGGCCGGCGCGCGTTCATCTGCCGCGCGGCTTCGGTCCGTTACGAGGGGGGATTCGGTCATCGTCCATCGGCGATAAACGATGACTGGCCCTGCCGCAAGCTATCCTGATGGGCAGAACGGCTACTCGGACTTGACTGGCGCCGTCGTCATCTGGTCGCCCATTGCCTTGAGATCGGCGGGCTCGCCTTCCTTCGATTTCTCCGGCACCTTGAACACCTGCCCCGGCCAGATTCGGTTCGGATTGCTGATCTGGTCCTGGTTGGCGAGATAGATGGTCGAGTAGCGCATGCCTTGGCCATAGACCCGCCGCGAAATCCGCCACAGCGTGTCATGGCGGCGGATGATGACTGCGCCATCGGCATGTTCGAGCTTTGGCGCCACGGTCTCGGGCGTTTCGCCCGGAGGCGTTGCGACAGCCATTTCGGCTGGGGCCTCGGTTGCAGGAGTGGGGGCAGTTGCGGGCGTTTCGGTGGCCGTTGCCGGTGCGCCTTCGGTCGCCGGAGCATTCGGCTCGGCTGGTTTTATCCCGGCAGGCTTCTGCTCGGCCGGCGCCACGGCCGCAACCGCCTCACCAGGCTCGCGCTCGAACGGCACAGCCGCACGGGCAACCACCGTCACGCCGTCGGCATCGAGCGCATCAACGTGGATGGTGTAGGTGCCGACCGGGATGTCGCGTGTCGCTTCGACCAGGAAGTGGCGGTCGGGCGAGGTCTTCGCGTCACCGAGCAGGATATCGTTGGCATACGCACGCACCTTGCGGCCGGGATCGGCGACGCCGGCAACGAAAATCTTGTTGCCGTCGATTTCGACAGCTTCGACGACGATCTTCGGCTCCGCCGCGGAAGTAGCGGGCGCTGCCGGTGTGGCGGGCGCTGCCGGAGCCGGCGCGGCTTCAACAGCGGCCGGCGCGGCAGGAGCAGACGCTGCTGGAACATCAGCCGCCGGGGCGGCTGGCGCCGGCGCTGCGGCAGCCGGCAATTCGGTGCCCGTGGCGGGTGGCTGAACGGCCGCCTGTTCGCCGACAGGCGGCGACGCGTCAGATTTCGCCTGAGGGGCCGGAACAGTGAGCAGTTCGGACGGCTTGCCCGGCTCCTCGACCATTGCCAGCACCTGGCCGGTGGAATTCTGGGGGATCGAAACGACGGCGGTCTGCGCCGAGGCGGTCACGACATTGCCAGCTGTAGAGCGCAGCGTGATCGTATAGTCGCCGGGCTTCAGCGGATCGTCGAGAATAATGGCAAAGGCGCCGTCGGGACCGGCGACCGTCGAGCCGAGCACAGCCGAACCGTTGAGAATCTCGACCTTGGCGTTGGGCGCCGCATTGCCGGCGATGACGATCGAGCCGTTGCTTTCGACGCGCACGATGTCGAAGGTCGGCACGATTGCACCTGCTGCGGCCGGCGCGGCGGGCGCTGCCGCATCGGTGGACGCGGCGGGCGCAGGCGGCAGCCGGCCCTCGGTCGCCGGAGCAGCCGGTTTCGAAGCCGGCGGCGTCAGCGCCGCGACCTCCGCAGGCCGGGTAGAATTGAGATACGGGTCGAGCGCGCCCGATACATAGGCGGTTCCCGCCGCGGCGACAGAGCCGCCAGCCGCGAACAAAAACGCCTTCAATGGATTAATTGCCATGTTTCCCTGCCCCTTAGCCACCTAATTTCGGTCTAGCCTGTTTTACCAAAGCCGACAAGAAAAAGCCCGCCCCAGGGCTTGACCATGCCAATAGTCCCTATCACCAATCATAACATGAACACGATTCGATCTGTCTGCGTCTATTGCGGCTCGTCCCCCGGCCGAGATGAGACCTATATCAAGGCCGGACACCTGCTTGGCCGCTCGATCGCCAAGTCCGGCCTGCGTCTGATTTATGGCGGCGGCACTAAAGGGATCATGGGTGCCGTCGCTGAAGGGGCATTAAAGGCCGGTGGCAAGGTAACCGGCATAATTCCACGTTTTCTGATCAACCGGGAGGCGACCGAAACCGCGCTTAACCGGCTCGACGAGCTCGTCATCACCGACAACATGCACCAGCGCAAGCACAGGATGTTTGAGAAATCCGACGCCTTTGTGGCGTTGCCCGGCGGCATCGGCACCGTCGAGGAGATCGTCGAGATCATGACTTGGGCACAGCTCGGCCATCACCGCAAGCCGATCGTCTTCGGCAACGTCGGCGGGTTCTGGGATCCGATGCTGGCGTTGCTCGACCACATGGCAACGGAGGGCTTCATCCACACAGCGCAACGTGTCAAGCCGCTGGTGGTCGAGGATCCGGAAGCAATCGTCGCCGCTATCATGGTGGCGGGATCCTCCGTCGATGCACCGACGGAGGGCGTGCAGTCGGTGATTGATAAGATGTAGAGTGAATGGTGAATGGTGAATGGTGAATGGTGAATGGTGAATGGTGAATGGTGAATGGTGAATGGTGAATGGTGAATGGTGAAGTAGAAGACTTTCCAAACCGGCGCCTGTCTATTCACTATTCACTCCTTCCCTACTGCCTTCCTCAAGTCTCCGATGACCGCACGCTTGTCCTGACGCCGCCAGGCGAGATGGATCGAGACGGTGCGTTCGAACCACGGCAGATCGCGAAACACGATCTGAGGCGGCGCGGCACTCCGCAGGCTGGCCTGCACCGTCGCCAGCCCAAGCCCGGCGCTGACCAAGCCCAACGACGTCAACGGATCGGTCGTCTCATAGGCTATGTCGGGCAGGAAACCGGCCTTCGCACAGGCGGCGAGAAATTGGCTGCGGTTGGTGTCGTCAGGCTGGCGCACCACCGTGATCCAGGTACGGCCGTCCAGTTGCTGCGGCAGTATCTCCGCGATTTCTGCCAATGGATCGCCTTCCGGCATCGCCAGAACCAGCGGCTCGCGCATGATGAGCATGGCGACGATGTCGGGATCATCGGCAGAAGGAGGCGTGTAGACAAGGCCCAGATCGAGCGATCGTTCGCGCAGCGCTTCGATCTGGGCGGCGGAACGCTGACCCTTCAGTTGAAGATGAAATTCGGGCCGGTCGCGGTGAAACTGGCGCAGCATCCGAGCGACAAGCCCGGCATGGACCGCACCTTCCACATAACCGATGGCGAGACGGCCGACCGTACCGCTGGCGAGATTGCGGCCGAGCTCCTCCAGCCGTCTTGCATGGGCCAGCAGCGCACGCGCCTCGGCAAGAAAAGCGCGGCCCTCGGCATTGAGATGAACACGCTGCCTCGCCCTCTCGAACAGTGCGACGCCCAGCTGCTCCTCCAGCTGAATGATCTGACGGCTGAGCGGCGACTGCGAGATGTGCAGCAATTCGGCGGCACGCCCGACGTTGCCGGTTTCGGCCACCGTGATGAAATAGCGGAGCTGGCGCAGGTCGAACATTGTTGCTTCGATGCTCAAGTCCCGTGAGGTCTCAAATTTAGCCTAATCAGTCTTGGACTGTCTGGCCAGCAGAAGCGAATATTTCCGCCATTCCAACGGCCAACATCAGGAGATTCCGATGCAGTTCTTTGCCCTTCTTGCGCGCAACACCGAAAAGTTCACCGACGCCGATTTCGCGCCGCTGCTGCCTGGCGAGGCCGAGCAGCGCCGCACGCTCTATGCCGAAGGCGCCGTGCGTCAGGTGTGGAATCGAGGCGACATTCCCGGCAGCGGCATGATGTTCGAAGCCGGCAGCGATGCCGATGTGCGCCACCATCTTGCAACTTTACCGCTGGTCAAGGCCGGCATGATGGATATTGCCGCCGTCGTGCCGCTGCAGCCATATCCCGGCTTCGGGCCGAAGCGCTGAGCGCTCGTGAAAGACGCGGCTGCCGGCATTAAGACCGGCCAGCCGCCTTTCTTCGTTACGCGGCTCGAGCTGATGCGGAAACGGTCTTGCGCGCCGAAGAAAACATCGACCAGGAGTACATCGCCAGTGCCGCCCAGATCAGCCCGAAGGCTATGGCCTGAACACTGCCGAAGGGTTCGCCGAAAATCAGCACCGCGATCAAAAAGACGATCGTCGGCGCGATATATTGCATGATGCCGATGGTGGAGAGGCGCAGCAGCCTGGCGCCGAACGCAAACAACAGCAGCGGCACGGCGGTGACCGGACCGCAGCCGATCAGCAAGGCGGTGTCGTTCAGCGAGCTGGAGACGAAATGATCCTGTCCTGTGGCGATCAGGAAGATGATGTAGCCGAGTGCCGGCACCGACAGCAGCAGCACTTCAAGCAGGAAGCCCTGGCTCGGGCCGATTGGCAGCGTCTTGCGGAAGAAGCCATAGGCGGCAAAGGAAAAGGCCAGCACCAGCGACACCCAGGGCAGTTTGCCGGCGTCGATGGTCAGCACCGCGACCGCGATTGCCGCCAGCACCACCGCCGCGATCTGCAGGCGGTCGAGCCGCTCGCCGAGGAGCAGCGCGCCGACAACGACGCTGACCAGCGGGTTGATGTAATAGCCGAGCGCGGTCTCGATGGTGCGGTCGACCGCGATCGCCCAGACATAGATGCCCCAGTTGACCGAGATCAGCGCCGCCGTCAGCACCGCCATCGAAATGATGCGCGGCGAACGAACTGCCGCTTTGAAATCGGCAGTGCGACCGGCCCAGACCAGGACAGCGGCCGCGATCGGCACCGACCAGACGATGCGGTGGGCGATAACTTCGGCCAGCGGCAGATGCGCGACAGCCTTCATGTAGAAGGGCAGCAGCCCCCAAAGCAGGTAGGCGCCGAGCGCCAGCAGGAAGCCGCGACGAGCTTTGGTGTCGGCCTCGATGTGAAGTGCTTGGGTAGCCATGGCCCAAGGCTATGCGCCAGCGGCTTGCCCAAAACCATCGCAAATTGCTGATGGATCAATGGAGTCTTGCTGATGGTTCAACACGACCGCTAAACGTCGAACAATTGCCGCTGTCTGCGAGAGTGATTGCAGGCCCGGCACGACACAGTCTCAAGGCGGAGCAGGCTTCTCCTTGAGTTCGAAAAAGACGTTGTCGGGCGAACCTTCATCGTGCCTAAAGCCCGTCAGTTCCGCCGCAAGATCGAGGGGAAGATCAAAAACAAGATCGACGTCTGTACCTTTGCTATCTTCTTCATCCTGCTTTGAAAAACACTGTTGCTTCAGCGCTTCGAAAGACGCGGGGAGATCACCCGTGACATGCAAGTCCCGCACGGTCTTTGTCGCCGCTGTGCCAGACTTTCCAGATGTTCCTTCCGTCGCGCCAGAGCTCGGCGCGCGCGAACATTACATGCTCTTCTATGTGCGCGATCACGATTTCCCGCTCTTGCGAAATCGCGGCCAGATATTGCTGAGGCGGGTTCGGAAAGCTGCAGGGATCGAGGATGATGATCGCCCAGTTCTTTTCGCTGGCATAGGCGTTCACAGGCGCTTCGAAAATCTCCGATGGATCGCCAATCTGGCGCCCGAACAACGCCGCAGCTTCCTTTATCCCGTAACCGCGAAAGCCCAGCCAGCTTATCGAAAAGCCCATTTCTTACTCCGCCGCCGCCAGGCCCGCCATGTCGCGGTTCTTCATCAGCTTATAGACGATCGAATCCATCAGCGCCTGGAAGGAAGCATCGATGATGTTTTCGGAGACGCCGACCGTCCACCAGCGCGCACCGGTGCCGTCATGCGATTCAATCAGCACGCGGGTGATCGCCTCGGTGCCGCCGTTGAGGATACGCACCTTGAAGTCGGCCAGCTCGAGATCGGCGATCTCGCTCTGGAATTTGCCGAGATCCTTGCGCAGCGCAATGTCGAGCGCGTTGACCGGGCCGTGGCCTTCGGCCACCGACATCTTCTCCTCGCCCTCCACCAGCACTTTCACGATCGCCTCCGAGACCGTCTTCAGCTGGCCGTTGGCGTCAAACCGGCGCTCGACCATGCAGCGGAACGAAGTGACGCGGAAGAATTCCGGCAGGCCGTGCAGCATCTTGCGCGCCAAAAGCTCAAAGCTGGCGTCGGCACCTTCGTAGGCATAGCCCTCGGCCTCGCGCTCCTTGACCACGGCGATCAGCGCGTCGAGGCGATGGTCGTCCCGGGGCATGTCGATGCCACGCCGTTTCAGCTCGGCCAGGAAATTGGCCTTGCCGCCCTGGTCCGAAACCATGACGCGGCGGCGGTTACCGACAGTCTCTGGCGGCACATGCTCGTAGGTCGCCGGCTCCTTGGCCAGCGCCGAGGCATGGATGCCGGCCTTGGTGGCGAAAGCGGAGGCGCCGACATAGGGCGCCTGCGCTTCGGGCGCGCGGTTCAGCAACTCGTCGAAGGCGCGGGACAGGCGCGATATACCGGTCAACGCCTCTGCCGAAATGCCTGTAGCAAAACGGCCCGAAAAGGCGGGCTTCAACGCCAATGTCGGCACGATCGAGATCAGGTTGGCGTTGCCGCAGCGCTCGCCGATTCCGTTCAGCGTGCCCTGGATCTGGCGCACGCCGGCCTCCACGGCGGCAAGCGAATTCGCCACCGCCTGGCCGGTGTCGTCATGGGCGTGGATGCCGAGATGGTCGCCCGGTATGCCGGCGGCGATCACCTTTTCGACGATGGCGCGCACCTCGGAGGGTTGCGTGCCGCCATTGGTGTCGCACAGCACCACCCAGCGCGCGCCGGCATCGTAGGCCGTCCTGGCGCAGGCCAGCGCATAATCTGGATTGGCCTTGAAGCCGTCGAAGAAATGCTCGCAGTCGACCATCGCCTCCTTGCCGGCAGTGAGCGCCGCCTCGACCGAGGCCTTGATCGCCTCGAGGTTCTCCTCATTGGTGCAGCCGAGCGCGACGCGGACATGGTAGTCCCAACTCTTGGCGACGAAGCAGATGGCGTCCGACTTCGACTGGACCAGCGCGGCAAGCCCAGGATCGTTGGAGATCGACACTCCTGCCCGTTTGGTCATGCCAAAGGCAACGAACTTGGCATCGGCCGTGCGGCGCTCGGCAAAGAAGGCGGTGTCGGTTGGATTGGCGCCGGGGTAGCCGCCCTCGACGTAGTCGATGCCGAACTCGTCGAGCAGCTTGGCGATGGCGATCTTGTCCTCGAGGGAGAAGTCGATACCCGGCGTCTGCTGACCATCGCGCAGCGTGGTGTCGAACAGATAAAGGCGCTCGCGAGCCATGGTCATTTCCCCGCAAACATGTCCGTTGCGCGGATCAGCCTGTCGAGGATGCCCGGCTCCGAATAGGCGTGGCCGGCGCCTTCGATCAGACGGAAATCCGCTTTCGGCCACGCCTTGTGCAGCGCCCAGGCGTAACGCGCCGGGCACGGCATGTCGTAGCGGCCGTGAACGATGGTACCTGGGATATCCTTAAGCTTCCATGCATCGCGCAGCAGCTGTCCCTCTTCCAGCCAGCCGGCATGGACGAAATAGTGGTTCTCGATGCGGGCGAAAGCCAGGGCATAATCATCCTGGCCGAAGGGACCGCTGGTTTCCGGTTCCGGCAGCAGCGTGATCGTCTCGCCCTCCCACAGGCTCCAGGCGCGGGCGGCCTCGACCTGCGCCACAGGATCGCTGCCGACCAGCCGTTTGCGGTAGGCGGCCATCATGTCGCCGCGCTCGGCCTCCGGGATCGGCGCCAGAAACCGCTCCCAATTGTCGGGGAACATCTCCGACACGCCAAACTGGTAGTACCATTCGAGTTCGGCGCGGGTCAGCGTGTAGATGCCGCGCACGACCAGTTCGCTGACCCGCTCGGGGTGGGTCTCGGCATAGGCCAGCGCCAGCGTCGAACCCCACGAACCGCCGAACACCAGCCATTTGTCGAAGCCGCACATTTTTCGCAGGCGCTCGATGTCGGCGACCAGGTGCCAGGTGGTGTTGGCTTCAAGCGAGGCATTGGGCGTCGATTTTCCGCAGCCGCGCTGGTCGAACAGGATGACATCGTACAGCTTCGGATCGAACAGCCGCCGGTGCTTTGGCGAAATGGTGCCGCCCGGCCCGCCGTGCAGGAAGACAGCCGGCTTGGCCCCTCTGGTGCCGGAGCGCTCCCAATAGACCTGATGGCCATCGCCAACGTCGAGCATGCCGGACTCGAAAGCCTCGATCTCGGGATAGAGGGTACGGAATTCGCTGCTCATAATTTCAGGCCCTGCTGCGGCCAGTTGGCCGTCTCGTGATCGGGATGCTGGAAGGAGATGATGGATTCCTGTCGCGCGTAGAAATCCGGGTCGTCATGGATCGGCGCGTCGAAGATCGTCTCGACCCAAGGCAGCCTGGCGGCGTAGTTAACCTGGATCTGCGGCGCCAGATCGGAACGGTCGTCGAAGGCGCCGATGGCGATCTCCAGCGCGCCGGGCTGGCGGTAGGTCAGCGGTGTGCCGCAGCGGGCGCAGAAGCCGCGATCGATGTTGACCGACGACTGAAAGTAACTCGGCTCCTCGCGCACCCATTCGACCCCGTCGCTCGGCACTGTCACCAGCGCGCCGAAAAACGACCCGAACTGTTTCTGGCACATGCGGCAATGACAAATGGACGGGCGGCCGAGCGCCCCGTGGATGCGAAAGCGCACGGCGCCGCACTGGCAGCCGCCGGTACGAATGGTTTCGGTCATGATTTTTCCTCCGGCGGCCATTGTTCGGTGTCGTGGTCGGGATGTTGGTAGGAGACGAGATCGGCGAGATAGGAGGCCGACGAGACGTCGGCCATCGTTTCCTCACCTGGCAATTCGTGGACGTGATCCACGTACGGGAGCTTGGCTTCGACACCCCATTGGATGGTCGGGGCGATCTCCTCGGGGTGGTCGAATGTGGCGATGGCGAGGGCCACCCCGTCGGGCGCTTCGAAGGTCAGCGGCGTGCCGCATTCGGCGCAGAAACCGCGCAAAGCCGCGTTGGACGAGCGGAAGCGTTTGGGCTCACCGCGCGTCCAGTCCAGCCTTGCGCCGCGCACCGAGACCAGCGGCAGGTAGAAATTGCCGCTCGCCTTCTGGCACATGCGGCAATGGCAGACGGAAGCATCGCCGAGCGCTCCTTCGACGCGAAAGCGCACCGCGCCGCACTGGCAGCCGCCTGTATAGACCGGTCTGTTGTCGAGGCTCATCGCGCACTACTCCGGCGCATGGCAAACCGCCTCGACATTGTTGCCGTCGGGATCGAAAACAAAGGCGCCATAATAGTTCGGATGGTAGTGCGGGCGCAGGCCCGGCCCGCCATTGTCCTTGCCGCCGGCGGCAATCGCCGCGGCGTGAAAGGCATCGACCTCGGCGCGGCTGCGAGCGGTGAAGGCGACATGCTGATGATCCTTCGGCTTGTCCTTGCCGGCATGCAGCCAAAACACCGGCCGGTCGCGGCCGTAGCCGCCGACCTTGGCGCCGCCGGTAAATTCCTGCGGCACCATGTAAAGCAGCGAGGCGCCGAGCGGCGCTATCGCCCTGTCGTAAAAAGCCTTCGACGCGTCGAAATCCGAAACGGTGATGCCGAGATGATCGATCATCTTTTTACCTCCCAGGTGGTGATGCGTTCGCCGGTGACGGGGTCCTTGCCGTCCTTCAACTGGATGCCTTGCGTCAGCAACTCGTCGCGGATGCGGTCGGCCTCGGCCCAGTTCTTGGCGGCGATCAGCGCGAGGCGTTTGGCGATCGCCTTGGCAATGGCGTCTTCATCCACCTTGGCTGTTGCGATGTCGAAGCCGAGGAACAGAAGCGATGCCTTCAGTGAAGCGGCAGCATCGTTGTCTTCGGCGGCTGCGTTGCCGCTACCTGCGTTGAAATCAACAGCATCACCAGCCAACTGCGTCAGCAACTGGAATGCGGCATAGGTGGCAAGGTCATCCGACAGCGCTTCGATCACATCCGCCGGCACCGGCTTTGCCGTCGGCGGCGCCAGATCGGCCGCCCGCTTCCATTTGCGCAGCGTATTCTCCGCCTCTTCCAGCTTGCGCACGGAAAAGTCGATCGGCTCGCGATAGTGCGTCATCAGCATCGCCAGCCTGAGCACCTCGCCCGGCCATTTGCGGCCGCCAAAGGTATCCGTCTCCAGCAATTCGGTGATCGAATAGAAATTGCCCAGGCTCTTGGACATCTTCTGGCCCTCGACCTGCAGGAAACCGTTGTGCATCCAAATCTTGGCCATCGTTTCGGTGCCGTGGGCGCAACGCGATTGCGCGATCTCGTTCTCGTGGTGCGGAAAGATCAGGTCGATACCACCGCCATGGATGTCGAACACCTCGCCGAGATAGGCGGCCGACATCGCCGAGCACTCGATGTGCCAACCGGGCCGACCCCTGCCCCACGGGCTGTCCCAGCCCGGTTCCTCGGGCGAAGACAATTTCCACAGCACGAAATCCTGCGGCTTCTTCTTGTGCTCATCGACGGCGACGCGGGCGCCGGCCTGCTGCTCATCGAGATTGCGCTTCGACAACTGCCCATAATCCGGCATGGAAGCGGTGTCGAACAAGACTTCTCCAGCCGCGACATAGGCATGGCCGCGTTCGATCAAGCGTTGAATCAAGAAGATCATGTCGACCTTGCCGTCGGGCCTGGGCTCGACGAACTCGGTGGCGCGCGGCTCGACCGTCGGTTCCAGGCAACCGAGCGCCGCAACGTCCTTGTGGAACTGACCGGCGGTCTTTTCGGTGACCCGCCTGATCGCTTCGTTCAGCGACAGCTTGCCCGATGCAATTTCGCCGCCGAAATCGCGCAGCGCGCGGGCGTTGATCTTGTCGTCGACATCCGTAATGTTGCGGACGTAAGTGACGTGCGCTTGCCCGTAGAGATGGCGCAGCAAACGGAACAGCACGTCGAAGACGATCACCGGCCGCGCATTGCCGATATGGGCGAAGTCGTAGACCGTCGGGCCGCAGACATACATGCGCACGTTGCGCGGATCGATCGGGAAGAAATCCTCCTTGCTCCGCGTTAGCGTGTTGTAGAGGCGCAGGCTCTTCGATGCGTCAGACATACGTGCGTTCCCGGTGCGTTACTTTGGCATGACCTTTTGGGATCGTGCCTGGATGGAGTCGGTTACGCCGAGGCGCGAATCGGCTCCAGCCTGCTGGCCGGGGCGTTTGTCCAATCTGGGAGGAGATGAGGCGAAAACGTCCAGGACCAGCGCGAGGCTAGCCAATAATGCAAATGCCACAAATGGCGAAAGACGTTCTCATGGCCGGCTTTATCGCCTTGCCCGGTGTTGCCGTCAAGTCGCTACCTTCGCCAAAAATATCGTTGGCTCACAGGAATTGAGCCACTGAAACATTTTATTAAACAGGTCGGCACTGTGATGAAACATTCGCCGGCTAGATCAGCAAGCGTCACGATTTGGTCGGATTCGGCCAGCAAACGCAGACACGACGACGTTACCAGGGAAGAGAACAATGCCTAAGCAAGAATCCAACCGCGCCAAGCAACCGGCGCTCGCCAGCCATTACCGGGCGATCGGCCCGGCAGCAATCGTCGCAGCTCTTCTGCACACCGCGAAGAAGAAGAAGCCGGCGCAAAAAATCGTTTCGCCGCGCGCTGCCTGAGAATGCCGTCGGGAAAGATTGAGGCGCTCACGGCGAACCAGTAATAGTAGCTTTTGCTAAAATAAACTCATCTGACTGTCGTTCGCGCCGGACTTCTGGCGCTTGACCTTGTCGGGCTCAGGCTCGACGACGCCCTTCTCCTGAATCTCCGGCCCGGTATTGGCGACCTTGTTGACGAGGTCGGAAATCGGGATCGCTTCGAAGAAATCGGGCTGGGCGGGTCTCAGCAGATCGGCCACGTCGCGCGGCTCGAGCGTGCGGCAATCCAGCCAGCGCGCGAAATCTTCGGGATGGATCACCACCGGCATGCGGTCGTGGATATGGGCAGTGTCGGCATTGGCGTGGGCGGTCAGAATGGCGCCGGTGTCCATTTCCGAGCCGCCCGGCTCGGCATAGGTCTCAATCAGCCCGGCGAAGGCGACAAGCCCGCCACGCCTTGGCCGCACCCAATAGGGCTGCCCTCTTCTGCCACCGGTTTGGTGCCATTCGTAGAATCCCGTAGCCGGTACTAGGGCGCGGCGATGGCGCATGGCAGCGCGAAACGACGCCTTTTCCGAAGCCCCCTCAGAACGCGCGTTGAACAGCAGCGGGAAGTTACGCGTATCCTTGACCCAGGCCGGGATCAAGCCCCAGCGCACCAGCATCGAGCGGCGGTCGGGCAGGTTCGAGCCCGGCGCCTGCGGCAATCCGGCGAGCGCCATCAGCACCGGCTGCGTCGGCGCGATGTTGTAGCGGGCCGGAAACTCCTCAAGTTCCGCCAGGCTGAGAAAGGCGGCGGTCTGGTCCGGAGTGGCCGTCAAAGCAAAGCGTCCGCACATGAATTCAGCTCTCGAATTGGTGGCATGTGAAAGTGGCCATGGAACCCGCCTTTCGCAACCGCTAAAGCTGTTCGCCGACGGCCGGTCCACAACGGGCTATGCCAATCGAGCGATCCGAAGCCCATGGAAGCACGCAAGATCATTCCGGCAGTCTCGGTCTGCGTCGTGCGCGAGAACACGGTGCTGCTGGTCAAGCGGGCCAGGCCGCCCTCGCAAGGCCTCCATGCCTTTCCCGGCGGCAAGGTCGAAGCCGGCGAGACGCTGGAACAGGCAGCACGGCGCGAATTGCTGGAAGAGACCGGATTGCAGGCGCGCAGCTACCGGCCGCTGCGGGAAATCCACATCGACGGCAGCGGCGACGGGCATCCGGTCGACTACTGGCTGACGGTGTTTGGGGCCAATTATGCTGGCGGCGAGGCGGTGGCCAGCGACGACGCCGAAACCGCGGCTTTCTATACGCTGGCCGAAATGACAGCGATGCCGCTCGCCGATGCGGTGTTTGAAATTGCCGACGATCTACTCGGTCCCAACAAAGACGGCGAGACCTGAGCCAGAGAATCGCCTTGCAGGCGACAAATTGTTTCAGCACAAGGACTCATGAGCCGCACGTCTTCGTTTCTCGCCGCATGCCTCGCCGTCAGTGTGGTTGTCGGTGCGCGCCCGGCGATTGCCGCCGAAGCACCGTTCGAGCCCGGGCTGATGCGGCTGGCGGAAGTGCTCGGCTCGCTGCATTTCCTGCGTAATCTGTGTGGCGAGAAGGGCGATCGGTGGCGAGCCGAGATGGAAAAACTGATCGCATCGGAAAATCCGAACCCGGAGCGGCGCGCCCGCTTCATCGCCAGCTTCAACCGCGGCTACCGGTCGTTCGGCGGTACTTATACGCAATGCACCGCCTCGGCCACGGAAGCCATCAGCCGCTACATGAAGGAAGGCGAGACGCTGTCTCGCGACATCGCTTCGCGCTACGGAAACTGACGACGGCAGCTGCCGTTCCGGCAAACCGGCATCAACCGCGGCGCTGTGGGCGGCGGACGCGTTCGACACTTCTCCGCTTGCCTCGGGTGAGGTCTTGGTGCAAACCTGATGTTGCACTTTTGCAACTATGTTAACGAAACGTTAGCGCGCGAATGTGAAATTAACTCAAACTGAAGGTTTCCGTCCCCTTGGCCGGCCTAATCGGCTAAGTTTGAAACGGATCGGACGCAGGTTTGCTGGACGCGACGGAATTTGTAGAAGACGACCAAAAAAATGTCGTATTTACAAATACTTACTGCGCCTGCGTGTAAAAGGGACAACTCAAGCTTGATCCCTGTCCAACGGATCACCGCTTGAAAGGGTGGAAATCGCAATGGAACATGGCGTCAACGACATCGACGCGCTGGTCAGGGAAGAAAAGCGCCTGACCGCCGTGGAAAGCCACAGCGAAGCCTGGGCAGAAGGATTGTCGGCCGGGATCGAGCCGGAAATCATCGCCGAGGCAGCCCTCGAAACGGCATTCGGCGAAATGCTGCGCACCAATGGCGAGACCTCGGCGCTTGCCCTGCTCGATCGCATGCGTGAAAAGGTGATTGCCGGGGCCTTCGAGCCCGAAAGACTGCGGCACTGACCCCGGTTCTTTGACGACGGCGCGCCGCCGGACATCATGTCCGGGCACATGGACGGGCCTGGAACCAGGGAGTAGCAGGCGGTGAATTTTTCGATATCAGGCAAGCCGCACGGCCTGGTCCTCAGCATTTGGCTCACCGCTTCCTGCGCCATGATTCCTTCTGCACTGTTTCTTGCGAGCAGTCCCGCTCACGCCCTCAGCGAGATCAAGCGCGAAGACCTTCCCTCACCGGTCACGCCGCCACCCGACGGTGACATGTCGCCGCCCGGAAGTACCGTGCCGATGCCCGGCCCGCTCGGCACGACGCCACCACCGGCCAGCCAGCCGACGCCATCCGACGAGCCGGAACAAACCGAACCGAAAGGGCCGGCCAATGATGGCGGCGTGGCCAATCCGCATGTCGATCCCGACGCGCCTGTGCCCGAAGTCGTCTACGACCTCGCCAAGTTGCCGGAACCGGTCAGGCGCATGCACGATCTGATAGTCGAGGCGTGCAAAAGCGGCGACATCGAAAAGCTTCGGCCGCTGATCGGCACGGGAGACACGATGACCCAATTGTCGCTGGGCGACATGGAGGGCGACCCGATCGCCTTCCTGAAGGGCCTTTCGGGCGATACGGAAGGCCAGGAGATCCTCGCCATCCTGGAAGAAGTGCTCAGTGCCGGTTTTGTCCATGTCGATGCCGGCACGCCGCAGGATCTCTATGTCTGGCCCTATTTCTTCGCCCTGCCGCTGGACAAGCTCGACGCCAGACAACGGGTCGAGCTGTTCAAGATCGTCACCGCCAGCGACTATGACGACATGAAGCAGTTCGGTGCCTACATTTTCTACCGCGTCGGCATCACGCCGACCGGACAATGGACGTTCTTCGTCGCCGGCGATTGAGTGGCTAAGCATGGTCTCTTGGAGACAGGAGCTTAGCCCGCCAACGCCTCGGAAAACTCCACCGCCCTACCCTGGCCCGGCGTGACGATCTCGCCTTCCCACATCACGCGCCGGCCGCGCACGATGGTGCCGACCGGCCAGCCGGTCACCTGCCTGCCGTCATAAGGCGTCCAGCCGGCCTTGGAGCCTTGCTGGGCGTTGGCGATGGTCTCGCGGCGCTTCAGATCGACGATGGTCAGATCGGCATCGTAGCCGGCGGCAATACGGCCTTTCCTGGCGATGCCGAAAATACGCTGCGGGCCGTGGCTGGTCAGGTCGACAAAGCGCTGCAACGTCAACCGGCCGGCGTTGACATGATCCAACATGATCGGCACCAACGTCTGCACCCCGGTCATGCCGGACGGCGACGCCGGATAAGGCTTTGCCTTCTCGGCCAGCGTGTGCGGCGCATGGTCGGAGCCGAGCACATCAACGATGCCTTGCGCAACGCCGTACCAGACCCCGTCGCGATGGCGCGTGGCGCGCACCGGCGGGTTCATCTGGATCAGGGTGCCCAACTGCGCATAATCATCGGCGCTCAGCGTCAGATGATGCGGCGTCGCCTCGCAGGTCGCGACATCCTTGTGCTGTTCGAGGAAGCCTATCTCCTCGGCGGTCGAGATGTGCAGCACATGGATCCGGGCGCGGACCTGGCGCGCGATTCGCACAAGGCGCTCGGTGCAGCGCAACGCAGCGATCTCGTCGCGCCACACCGGATGTGAGGACGGATCGCCCGCGATGCGCTCGCCAAGCCGCTCGCGCAGCCGGAACTCGTCCTCGGAGTGAAAGGCGGCGCGGCGGCGTGTGTTCCTCAGGATCGAGGCAACGCCTTCGTCGTCCTCGACCAGCAGGTCGCCGGTGGACGAGCCCATGAAAACTTTTATGCCGGCCGCACCAGGCAGCCGCTCGAGATCGCCAGCGTCTTTTGCATTGTCGCGGGTCCCGCCAACCCAGAAGGCAAAGTCGCAATGCATGCGGCCGGTGGCACGCCGCACCTTGTCGGCAAGGGTTGCCTCACTGGTGGTCAGCGGATTGGTGTTCGGCATCTCGAAGACGGCGGTGACGCCGCCGAGCACCGCTGCCCGCGAGCCCGTCTCCAGATCTTCCTTGTGCTCCAGGCCCGGCTCGCGGAAATGCACCTGGCTGTCGACGACGCCCGGCAGGATGTGCAGCCCACGGCAGTCGATCGTCTCACCGGCCGACGCCTGGCGGAGGTCGCCGATGGCAGCGATGCGCCCACCATTGATGCCGACGTCGCGAAAACCCTGGCCGTCGTGATTGACCACGGTGCCGCCTGTCAGGATGAGATCGTAGATGGGGGCCATACGGATCCGGTCTCTTGCGGGGAAAGTGCCAGCGGCTTACGTAATGGCCGATAGTTTTGCAAGATCAGGCTCGTTTTCCCACCATGCCCTTTGCCCCGCTCAGAGATCGCGCACTCGTTTCCGTGTCCGGGCCGGATGCCGAGCACTTTTTACAGAACATCCTGACCACCGACCTCGACGTGCTCGGCAGCAGCGAAGCAAAGCCCGGCGCGCTGCTAACGCCGCAAGGCAAGATCCTTTTCGACTTCCTGATCTCGCGCGCCGGCGAAAATGCTTTCCGACTTGAATGCCGTACCGAGACCGCCGATGATTTCATGCGCCGGCTGACGCTCTACAAATTGCGCGCCAAAGTCGAAATTGCCAAGCTGGATCAGCCGGTTGTGGCCGTCGCATGGGGAAGCGATTCAACCACTTCGCAATTTGAATCAGCACCGTTTGCTGATGCGCGGTTTGTCGATACTGCCGTCAAGCGCTTCTACGATGACACCGCAGATGGCGGCGACCTTGCCGCATGGCAAGCCTTTCGCATCGCCCATGGCATTGCCGAAAGCGGTGCGGACTACCAGCTCGGCGACGCTTTTCCGCATGACGTGTTGCTCGACGAGATCGGCGGTGTCGGCTTCAAGAAAGGCTGCTACGTCGGCCAGGAGGTCGTCTCGCGCATGCAGCATCGCGGCACTGCCAGGCGTCGGGTGTTGATTGTCTCGGCCGAACGCACCCTGCCCACTTCGCGCGCAGAGTTGACCGTGGAGGGGCGACCGGTTGGCACGCTTGGCTCGACCGCGGCCAGGACAGGCCTTGCCATTGCCCGCATCGACCGGGTCAAGGCAGCGCTCGACGCCGGCCTGCCGGTCCTGGCGGAGGACGTCGCCGTGTCGCTCGCTATCCCGTCCTGGGCGAAATTCAGCTTTCCGCAGGAAGCCATCGGCGCGGAGGATGCCTGATGGCTGCCGATCGCGCCGGGGCGCCGCCGCGCGCCTGGCAGCGCATGCTGTCCGGCCGACGCCTCGATCTGCTCGATCCCTCGCCGCTCGACATCGAGATCTCCGATATTGCCCATGGCCTTGCCCGCGTCGCACGCTGGAACGGCCAGACCAGAGGCGAGCACGCCTTTTCTGTCGCCCAGCATTCGCTGCTGGTCGAAACGCTTGTCGGCGAGCTGATGCCGGATGCCGACGCCGACGCGCGGTTGGCGGCGCTGCTGCACGACGCGCCGGAATATGTCATCGGCGACATGATCTCGCCGTTCAAATCCGTGATGGGCGGCAGCTACAGAGATTGCGAGATCAGGCTGCAGCGCGCCATCCATCTGCGCTTTTCACTGCCGGCCGAACTCGACGCGGGACTGCGCAAGGAGATCAAGCGAGCGGATCAGATCGCCGCTTATTTCGAAGCAACGCTGCTTGCGGGTTTTTCGACGGCAGAGGCGACGGAGTTCTTCGGGCGGCCGCGCGGCTTCAACGCCGAGCGCTTCGACGTCACGCCGCGCTCGGTGACTTGGGCGCAGAATGCCTTTCTCAAACGCTTTGCGACGATCGAAAAGTCGCGACGCCAGACTGCCGTTCCAGCCGGCTGAAAACGGTAAATTAACCGGCAGGGACAACAGTGCCATGGTTAACCATGGTCCATAGGCTTGCCTCATGCCCGTCGCCGGTATCAAGGCTGGTTCGTCCGTCCGCCGACGGAGGGCCAAAGGCGTTGGTCAGCCGCAACCTATTGAAGACGAGCTACGCGAACAGAACGAGCGTTTTTCGGCAGCGGTCGAGAACATGTCGCATGGCCTGTGCATGTTCGATGCCGATGAACGGATGATCATCTGCAACAGGAACTACATCAGCATCTTTCGGCTCGACGCCGAAGTGGTGCGGCCCGGCATCCGGTTTTTCGACATCCTCCAGCACAGCGTGGATATCGGCATCGCCTCGCAAAGCGCTGAGCAACTCTATGCCATCCGCAAGCCCTATATCGACCAGGCAAAACCTTCCACCTATGAGGAAACGCTTGCAGACGGGCGTATCGTCAACATTTCGCACCGGCCGCTGGCGTCAGGCGGTTGGGTATCGATCTACGAGGACATCACCGACCAACGGCGCGCCGAGCAGGAGTTGAAGGAGCAGCACCGCCGTTTCGACGCGGCACTTGCCAACATGTCGCAAGGCCTTTTGATGTACGATGCGGATGGCAAGCTGATCGTGCGCAACGAACGTTTCCTGGAACTTTATCATGTCAGGCCGGCCGACTTCCCGCTTGGCATGAGTCATCATGATGCGTTCAAGCGGCTGCTGGAACTGGGCATTTATACAAAGCTCGACCCCGACAGCGAAATCTCGCAAATCGAAGCCTGCCTGCGGGCGGGGAAAACACACGTAACGCATCGCCATCTCGCTGACGGCAGGACGCTGCTGGTTGCGCGGCGGCCGATGAGCGGCGGCGGCTGGGTCGCGACGTTCGACGACGTCACCGAGCGCAGGCGCGTGGAAGAGCGCATGACCCATCTTGCGCACCACGACACACTGACCAACCTGCCCAATCGCTCGATGCTTCGCGAACGGCTCGACCAAGCCCTGAGTGAGACGAGAGACGGATCGCTGGCGATATTCTCGCTCGACCTCGATCACTTCAAGGCGGTCAACGACAGCTGGGGCCACCCCGCCGGCGACTGGCTGCTGAAATGCGTGGCCGAACGGCTGCAACGGTGCCTGCGCAATGAGACGGACGTTGTCGCCCGCTTCGGCGGCGACGAATTCGTTATCATCCAGTTCAATCTCAAAAGCCCGGGCGACGCGGAAAAGCTGGCCAAACGCATCGTCGAGATCATCGGAAAGCCGTTTCGCGACAAAAGACACGACATGCGTGTCGGCATCAGTCTCGGCATCGCGCTGTTTCCGAATGACGGCAAGGACGCCGACACTTTGCTGAAAAATGCCGATATGGCGCTCTATCGGGCAAAGAGCGAAGGGCGCAACCTGTACCGCTTCTTCGAACCAGCCATGGACGCGATGGTGCGGGCACGCCGGGCGCTCGAAATCGATCTCAGGGCAGCGCTGTCGCGCCGGGAATTCGAGCTGGATTTCCAGCCGATCATGAACATCGCCTCCGGCGAAATCGTCGGTGCCGAAGCCTTGATGCGCTGGCGTTCGCCGGTGCGCGGCCTGGTACGGCCGGACGACTTCATTCCGGCCGCCGAGGAGACCGGGCTGATCGTGCCGCTTGGAGAATGGGCGCTGCGAAAAGCCTGCACGACCGCGGCAGGCTGGGCGGCTTGGCGCATCGCAGTCAATGTCTCCGCCGTGCAGATCAAAAGCGGTACCTTTGCCCGCAGCGTTATCTCGGCACTGGCGTTCTCGGGCGTGCCGGCCAACCGGCTTGAACTGGAAATCACCGAAACGGTGCTGATGGACGAGAGCGATCTGGTGCTCAAGACACTCAGGCAGCTACGCGATCTGGGCGTCCGCATCGCGCTGGACGATTTCGGCACCGGCTATTCGTCGCTGGGCTACCTCAGGCGCTTTCCCGTCGACAAGATCAAGATCGATCGCTCTTTCACCCGTGACATCGACAGTCGCGATACCGCGGCGATCGTGCGCACCATCATCGGGCTTGGCGCACAGCTGGGCATCACCGTCACCGCCGAAGGTGTCGAGACCGAAGCGCAGCTTGAATTCCTGCAAAAGGAGGGTTGTGTCGAGGCCCAGGGCTATTTGATCGGGGTGCCGTCAAAGGCGTCGGACATTAATCGGCTGCTGAAGTCGAGCGCGACGATCCGGCAGTCCGGCTAAGTGCGACAGTCTCGCGGAAGCGCGGGCAACCGGCTTAGATCTCCTTGAGATGACGCTCGATCCGCGTGTTAATTCCTTGATAGGAGAAGGCGGCATTCAGGTGTGGCGAACCAGGAGGTTCCCAACGGGTCAGAGATGTCCGCTCAATGCCTCCACCATATCCTTGTTCGTCGCCACGGGAACGATCTCGAATTCGACCAGATCCGCCCATTCGATGACCCACCGCTGCAGGAGCGTGACGTCATCGGCCTCCACCAGCAGGAAGCAGCGGCTCATATCCGCTGCGATCCAGCTGTGGTGCACGAGAAGCGCGTCCGGCTTCAGGCGGCCCTGGTCGCGGAAACGGCGGTAGATCTCCTTGCGGTCGCAGCCGCGAAAATCCTCGGTTACGAAGAACAGCATCTTTTTCCCCTCAGTTCGGATATTATCGCCCCGGCCGGTCGAGCCGCTCCAGGAACCACTGCGTCAGCCGCACCCAGACCTCGTCTTTTTCGCCGGAGTCTTCCCAGCCGTGGTCGAGGTTGGGGTTGTCGTTGACCTCGATGACGAAGACGCCGTCCCTGGTTTCCTTGAGGTCGACGCCGTAGAGGCCGTCGCCAATGCAGCGCGCCGCGCTCACCGCCGTCTCGACGACGTGGGCCGGTGCTTCCTTCAGGGTGAAGGTCTTGATGCCGCCCTGGTCGGGCTTGCCGTTAGCCTTATGATTGACGATCTGCCAATGTTTCTTGGCCATCAGATAATGGACGGCGAACAAGGGCTGGCCGCCGAGGACACCGACGCGCCAGTCATATTCCGTCGGAATGAATTTTTGCGCGATCAGGAGGTCGGAATCCTCCAGCCATTCGGTTGCGAGCGTCTTCAACTCTTCGAAGGTGCCGCATTTCTTGACGCCGCGCGAAAACGAGGAGTCTGGGATCTTCAGCACCAGCGGGAAGCCCAGCGTCTGTGCCGCAACTTCCAGGTCCGAGGTGCCGGCAATCATCACCGTCGGCGGCACCGGTACCTTGTTGTAGGTCATCAGCTCGTTGAGATAGACCTTGTTGGTGCAGCGGATCATCGACAGCGGATCGTCGATGACCGGCATGCCTTCCTGCTGGGCGCGGCGGGCAAAGCGGTAGGTGTGGTTGGAGATCGAAGTGGTCTCGCGGATGAACAGCGCGTCGTAGTTGGCGAGCTTGGCCAGATCCCGCTTGGTGATCGGCTCGATTTCGACGCCCATCTTTTCAGCGATCTTGGCCCAGTGGCGCAGCGACGAAATCTCTGACGGCGGCAGTTCCTCATGCGGATCGACCAGCGTTGCGAAAGTGTAGCGCGCCGGCGTGCGGCCCTTGGTGTCGCGCCACTCGCGGTTGGTGTAGGTCTCCAGGCACTGGAGAAAGTGCGTTTCCTCGTCCTCGGTCATCCTGGCCAGGGGATGGAAGCCAATCTTGCGGATCGAGGCCCATTCGGCGCTGTCCCTGATGTGGAGCTCGAGCGCCGGGGCACGGAACCAGTCGAACAGAAGTTTTGCGAAGCGGTCCCAGATCCTGGATGGTCCGATGCCGAAGAAGATGCAGACCTTCTGCGGAAAAGCGCCACCCAGGTCCTTGCGGCACTTGTTGAGTGCGAGTTCGAGTTCCGGCAACGCGTGCTCATAGAGCTTGCGTTCTGACAGGTCGATCATCGTTTCGACCGTCGGGATGACCTTATGGCCGCGCGAACCGGCAAGCAGCGACGCGTAATAGCCGCGGCTCTGGTAGCCATAATTGTTCGACAGGTTGATGACCTTCGGCCGCTGACCGCGAAACAGTGCCGGATGGGCAAGGTAGTCGCGATTGGTGATGATCTTGTGCGGCGTCGCCACCTGGTCGAGATCGTTCTGCCGGCCGGTAAGGATGACCCAGGTCATTGGCTGTCGCGCTTTCCGAGAGTGATGGCG
Organism: Mesorhizobium sp. M0185; assembly: GCF_040322175.1. Taxonomy (NCBI): domain Bacteria; kingdom Pseudomonadati; phylum Pseudomonadota; class Alphaproteobacteria; order Hyphomicrobiales; family Phyllobacteriaceae; genus Mesorhizobium; species Mesorhizobium sp. M0185. The sequence continues at coordinate 69,475 of NZ_JAMYSY010000016.1, forward strand.
GCGCGCAATCCGTCGCGGCCGAATTGCGCCATGTTCATGAAGATGCCGTAAGGCACGGGAATGTTGGCAGCATCGAGGATCGTCTCCTGCCGCTCGTCCTCGACCCAGGGGTCGTGGATCAGAATATGATCGCCGTCGTCACCGATGGCCAATACCCAGTGCGGAACCTTCTTGCCGAACATCAGGAAGCCGCTGATCAGGACCAGCACCAGTTTTCCCTCTGCGATCGCGGTGCGAATGTCGTCAAGCCCGAATGAACGGTAATTCACCGGGATGCCGTAAAGTTCCGCGCGGCGGCGAAAGTCGACCTGCGCCAGCTCCATCACCCGGCGCTTGTCCTCGCTGCGCACCGACTGCAGGAACAGCGCGCCGTAGAAGGAGACATAGATCTCAGCAGCAAGCCCGCTCTCATAACCGGCGACGGCCAGCCCGAACGGTTCGCAGCCGCCCGGCCCCGACATCATGAAAACGGTCGTCGCCTCACGCCACAGCCGGATTTCCATCACTGGGTCCGGCACGAATCCGGGGCCGAAGTAAGCCATCGCCATCATCAGGCAGCATGGTCCGCAGGTGAATTCGCAAGTCTGCTGATAAAACGGCACTTCGGTGGCGACCGGAATGTCGCCGCGCAAGGTCTTTTCATAGCGCAGCGCCGTGGCGCCATCCTCGTAATAGTCCGGTTCGCGGCCGATCTTGCGGTAGCCGCTCTGCTCGTAGATCTGGATGGCGCGCGGGTTGTCCTCGCGGACCTCCAAACGAAGCATCATGCGGCCATGCTCGAAAGCGGCGGCTTCAGCCTGTTCCAGCAGCAGGCGGCCAACGCCGCGGCCGCCGAAAAATGGACCGACGGCGATCGAATAAAGCCGCGCGACGCCGCTGCCCTTGCGAAACAGCACGACCGCATAGCCGGCGACGTGGCCATCGTTCTCGCCAACCAGCAGTTCGGCGGTGTCGCGTTCGATCAGTTGGCGAAAAGAGCGGCGAGAAATGCGGTCGCTCGAGAAAACAGCTTTTTCGATGGCGGCGAGGTCATCGACGTCGGACGCGCGGGCCTTGCGAATCTCGGCAGGCATGCGGGCTCAGAAAACCTCGATTGGGTTGTGGAAACTGCCCTAGTCTAAACATCGGTCACACCAGCCGAAGTGCCAGCATTCAGCAAGCGCTATCGCACCTCGATTAGGGCCGAATTGTGACAGTTTTCAAGGCAGGCAGGTCGCGCAAAGGCTTTGAAACGACCTTCGTGTTTCGGCATCGGCGCGGCTCCGGAAAAACGAGATCCTGCTCAGCTTTTCAAGCCCGCCAGAAGCTGGCCATAGGCGCTCTTGGCCACTGCGGCCAGCTGCTCGCGCGGCAGCGATCCGACGACGGCGCAGCCATAACCCTTGTCCAGCCAGTAGACGGCCTCAGGACCATCTTCTTCCCCATAAGTGCCCTTGGCCTTGGCTGCCGATTCGGCGATGACGAAGAGCGAAATGCGCTCGCCCTTGTCGTCCTCGTAAAGCAGCATCGCGGCCTTGCCCTGGCCGGCAGGCAGCAGCCGGCCACCGACCAGTTGGAAACCTTGCGCCGCCAGATCCGGTGCGACGAGCTTCAAACCCACCTGGTTCGACAACCAGCTCTGCAAATGATCCTTATCGCTTGCCGGCACTTCCACCGCATGCCGCTTTTCGGCGGCATAGATGACATGGGCGGCGATCGCCTCTTCTGCAAGCTGGTCTTCGGCCGTGTTTTCCAGGCCGAGGCGGCCGATGCCGGCAAGGTAGCCGCCAGCGCCGCCAATCACCAGGATAGCAGCAGCGGCGGCCGCAAGCCACCAACGCGAGCGCGATGGCGACATTCTGACCACCGGCGCCTCGCCAAGCACCACCTTGGTCAGCCGCACCGGGACGGGCTCGTCCAGCACGCCGTTAAAGGCTGCGCGCAACGCTGCCCGGTCGGCGGCGTAGCGTGCGCTCCTGGCCTTCATCTCGGCATTGGCCTCGAGCCATGCCTCATAGGCCGTCCGCTCATCGCCCGGCAACTCGCCATCGAGAGCCATGTGGATGTCGCGTTCGGAGAAATCGCGTCGGCTCATTTCTCGACGATCCTTATCGACCGGCGGCGCGCGGTATCATCCAGCAGCGCGCGCAGTTCCTCACGCCCGCGCGCGATGCGCGACATCAAGGTGCCTGCGGGAACCCCAAGGATGTCGGCGGCTTCGGCATAGGAAAACCCTTCGATGGCGACCATCACAAGTGCCGCGCGCCGGTCAGGGCTTATCGCCTGCAGCGCGTCGACGATCTCGCGCGAAGCGATGCTCTCGACCTGCTCGGCGGGTGCTGCCTGCGCCTCGCTTGCCTCGAGCGGCAGCATCGCTGCCTCGCCGCGCCGGTTCACCTTGCGCATCTGGTCGATGAATAAATGATGCATGATCGTAAACAGCCATCTCCTGGGGCTTTCTCCTGTCTGCCAATTGTCGAGCCGCACAAGTGCCCGCTCGAGACAATCCTGGACGAGATCGTCGGCGGAATCGCGGTCGCGCAACAGCGAGCGTGCATAGCGGCGCAGACGCGGTATTTCACCAAGGATTGCTGCCTTCTTTTCGTCCATGACCGCTGGTTCTGGAGCCCTGTCCGTGGTGATTGAACGCGCCTTCGCGGCGCGGCGCAAGCGGCCAGCGCGAAGCGGTCCGCCGCCCCGGTCACCCAAGCAACTGAATAACGCTGCCAGCGGCAGGTTTATTCCCGGCCGATCCCCACCTGAAGACCCCTCTACAAATTCCCCTTCGAGAGGTGCTGAACTTCAAATTGCAATCCGGCCTTTTCGACTGATACCGCAGCTGCGGTAAAGAACCATTGTACCTCGGCTGGCATAATAGACAACAATGCCACCGAAATCATAACGGGTCGCCCCACAGCATCCGGATGTTCTTTGTAGAATTGCCCTTCTAAAACGAAAACACAATATAGATTCAGTTTATTCTCTAGAAGCACAAGATGATTTTCTACATCATCCCAATCGAGATCATCTACAATGCTGAGCAAATATTCTTCATTTTTGCCTTTTGCGACAATATCCACGACGTCCGTATGCTGAACAGCCATCTGTCAATAGCCTTTTCCCGTGATCATAGACTCACACTAATTTACCTCTCTCGCCGCCCTTGTCAGCAGCCGCTGATAGAACAGGCCGATGCCGATGAGCACCGCGCCGAGGCCGATGAAGGACAGCGCCCGCAACACGCCTTCCAGTTCGGACATGTCGAAGATGAAGACTTTGAGCACGGCGACCGAGATCAGCGCCGCCGACGCTATGCGCAGCACCTGGGACTTCAGCCAGACACCGGCGGTGAGCAACATCACGCCGATGACCAGCCAGAGCGCCGAATAAGTATAGGTCTCGAGCTGGCCGAGACCGCTCCAAAGGCCGATGAACTCGCCCTTGAACAAGCGCCTTACCGACAGCGTAGCATAGGCGAAGCCGAGCACCGCCGCCACAACCGCCAGCATGGCCGCATACCATTTCGGCCGCTTGTCGCGGGTATAGAGCGCCAGTGCGCCTGTCGCGACCGCCGGCAAGAGGTAGGCGAGCAACAGAAGGTTGAACACCGGAATGCTGCCGGTCGATTCGTCCGTCAGCAAGGGGTTCAGCGCCAGAAAATGCTGGAGGACGATGAACGCGACCGAGACCACGCCCGCTGCAATCGAGCCGTAGCGCAGCACCGAACTTGGCGAGCGCATGTCGATGGCGACCAGGATGGCACCGGCACCGATGGCGATCAGCGTGTAGATCGCCTGTTCGGCAAGCGTCGCAGCAGCCGTATCGATGACGCCGCCATGCATGGCATGGCGCACCAGCATCGCGACGGTGAGCAGGGCAAACAGCGCGGCGCCGGCCTCCATTGCGAGGCGCGGTCGGCCGTTGGTGGTTCGGGCAAGCTGCCAGGCGGCAAAACCGAAAGCGAGCGCCGGCACGCCATATCCAAGCAGCAGCCAGTTGAACACCGGCGTCTTCGACAGGAACTCGGCACCGACGATGGTCGGGTCGAAGGCAGCGCGGCCGAGCACTGCAATCACCGCACCAACGGAAATCCAGCCAAGCACCGGATAGCTGCGCCAGCGCGTCGCCAGCGCCGGCACGACGGCGGCTGCTCCGAGCAGGATGGTTGTCCAGCCTGAACCGAAGGCCATGTGCAGCATCAGCAGGCCGGCAATCGCCGCGCCGCCGAGCGCGAAGGAGACGGCAGCGCCGCCGGTCAGCGGCGGCGCTTCGCCGCGCGCTATCCATTCGCCGCCGGCGACGAAGACGCCGACCAAAACGGCTGCGACCGCCGCATAAGCAAGGTCACGGTCGAGATTGCCGAAGGCAGACCAGAGCGCCAGCAGGATGACCAGTGGCGCGACAGCGCTCCAGGCCGCCCATGCGGCGGCGCGCAGCCAGCCAGAGGCCGCAAAACGGCGCGCCGCCCAAAAGCCGGCGCCGATGAAGACCAGGCCGAGAGCGATGCCGACCCTGAACATCAAGGCATCGGACGCCACGACCGGCATGCCGTCGACGCCGAGAGCGCCACCCGAAAAATCTGAAGCGATCGTGGTCGGCGGAATGATGCCGAGATAGACCAGTACCGTCGCCAGCCCGGCGGTGTGCAGCAGTGCAAGCGCCCGCGGCCGGTAGAGCGCCACCGCCACCAGGGCTGCGACAAGGGCGGCCCCCGGCAATGCACCGCGGATGGCGACGAAGGCCGGATCGACAAACAGGGCCAGCGCCGAAAGGCCGACGAAGAAGCCCGGCGCGATCGACGGCCAGTCGAAGCCGCTGCCGGCGCCCGCATCGTCGCGGCGGCCAAGCCAGACGAAGGCGAGCACGGCCAGTGTCACCCCGTCGATAAAGAGGATGACGGCAAGGTTCGCCCCCGGCGCGTCGGTCATATAGAAGATGGTCCAGATCCCCGTGGCGACGAAGGCTGCGGCCGTCAAAAGCCTCCAGTCGCGGATGCGGGCAATGACGCAGGTGGCGGCGAGCACGATCGCCAGATAGCCGAACAGCGCCCACGGATTGGGCGCCTGCGAGGCGACCAGCAGCGGCGTCACCATGGCACCGAGCAGGCCGACGCCGGCCAGCGCCTGACCGTGGACCAGGCTTGCCGCGATCGTCGCCACCCCGATGGCGCCGAGCAGCGTGAAAGCGAGCGTCGGGCCGATGAAGCCGTAAATGCTGTACGCGGCGTAGACGGTACCGAACAGGATGAAAGCGCCGGCCGCCGTCAGGATCGCCGGGATATAGGCACCGGCAGCACCTTGCACCGGCACCCTGAAGCCGGTGCGCCGGATGAACTCGCCGCCGGCGACCAGCACCAGCCCGAGTGCCGCCGCCATGACAAGCCGCACGCGTGGCCCGAAAATGCCGGCCTCGATGGTGTAGCGGATCAGAAACAAGCCACCTAGCGCCAGCGCGATGCCGCCGACCCAGACCGCCCAGCGGGTACCGAGCGCCGTTTCGACGTCGGACTGGCGAGCTGCCTTCGCCGCTGCCGCCGGTTGCGCCGACTCCGGCGCGGACGGCGCCGTTCTATCGGCATCGGCCTCTGTAGCTGACACGACCGCTGCGGGCCGTGGCGATACGGCCATGTCGGCTGCGACCGCAAGCGGGATTGCGGCATCCGCCGGTTTGCTGTCGTTTACAGCCGGTTCCTTGGCTTGCGGCGGCAGCGCAGGCGTGCCCGAAAGCACAAGGCTGCGCAAGGCGCCAAGCTCGCGCTCGATCAGGCCGATGCGGCTCTGCTGGCGTGAAATGATGACGAACAGCGCGATGATGGCGACGAGGCCAATCAGGCTTTCAAACATGGCGGTTCCCCCAAACCAGGCCAGTTGTCACTGACATTCAATGTTCAGTGACATTCAAATGCGGCGGCCAAACGGCCGGTCCATTCAACGTGCCGCCAGATTGGCCGGAAAGATCGAGCATGTTTCGGTGCCGAAAGCCAGCAGCTTGCCGTTGGCGTCCTTCAGCGCCGCTTCCGAAACCGTCAGCGTGCGGCCCTTGTGCACCACTTTGCCCTCGCACACCATTGGCGAAGACAAGCTGGTCAACAGATTTCGGTTCAGGTAACTGGTTCCGACAAAACCAGACCAACATGCGAGCTAGGAGGGGACTTTGAAGTTCGAATATACCAATCCCCAGAGCGAGATTGAAGAAGCCTTCGGCGGGTTTTATTCTATCAACATCTTCGGGGCGATTGAGCCTGGCGATGACTCCATGTTTCAAGGTTTCCTAAGACAGGCTGGTCCCCCTCCCCGCACTAGCGTCTACATCAATTCAGGCGGCGGCGACGTCGAAGCGGCGATAGGAATCGGTCGACTTATCCGGGATGCGTGGTTCGAAACTTCAATCGGCCAATACGTCCTTGACCACGAAAAGCCCTCTGAATTTATTAAACCACGAAAACTCATACCAGGTATATGCGCGAGTGCTGCCACATTGATTTTTCTCGGAGGCAGACTCCGATATTTTTCCGACGGTGCAAAATTTGGCGTCCATCAATTTTCTTTTCAAGACCCTTCGCCAGCCCACATAGGGAAGTCACAGATCTTGTCTGCAAAAATAGCCAAATACATTGCCGACATGGGCATATCTCAAAAATTTCTTGAATTATCGTCATCGGTTATCAATTCGGATATAAGACTGCTTAGTGAAGACGAACTTCACTCCATGCAAAATCATCACCGGTGGAATGACCAATGTAACTTGGAGCACAGAGTTACTCCCTGATTTTATTTATGTACGCGGCGTTAGAGATTCTATGTTTGGTCATAATAAAGTTTTGCTTGGCTATGCAAAAGATGGTTGGTTTGTATTTTTTGCTGTTATCGAATCTATGGGGAGACAAGCTGAACTCACGGAATTTGGGTTGGTAGAAATCATAGCTAACGACGAAGACATAAGAGTAGATATTTCCACAAGATGTTCTCGATCTATAAATGGTATCTACGTGATAGTTATGTGCAAACTTACCAATGATGAAGCTGAACTGCTATCGAGATCGAACAGTTTTGGCGTCCAAATCAGAATTTCCAATGAGGCACCAATTTTCTTGGGAATTTCGGCCATGTCAACGGAAGGCGGCCGGGAGAAATTGGATGCCCTATACAAAATGTTTTCGACTTCTCAGTGATTGTCTTCAGACAAAATTCTACTTCATCCGGTGTTGATCATCTTGTGCTGCGCATGATGCCTGCGCAGGGCGGCAAGAAACCCGGCGCGGGCGCCAGGAGGCTCGATGCCGCGCGGTTCGTAGACATGGCGGGTCAAAAAGAAGCCGGTCAGCCGGAAGGCGTCCTCGATCGCCGCCGGATCGGCGCGCAGCCCGGAGCCGCGCTGCAGGAAGGCAGGCAGCGCCAGCATCTTGTCGCGCCACGGCGCGCCCGCCGCCCGCGACACGGCCCGGCCGGATTTCGGCGAGACATAGGCAAGGTCCTGCCTGGTGCCGGTCGCCGCACACTGGCTGAGATCGAGGCCGAAACCGAGTTCGTCGAGTACCAGCAGCTCGAAGCGGGCCACCAGCTCGCCGGCGGCATCGGCATCGTCGAGATGAGCGATCATCACCGCAAGCGTCTCGTAAAGGCCGCCATGGGCGTCACGCTCAGGCAGAAGACGCAAATGCGCGGCCATCGTCTGCAGGCCGTAAACGGCAACGGCGCTGTCCATCAGCCGGGCGGCGTTCATCTCGATAGCCTCGACCTGGAAGGTGCCGAGATGCTCGTCGAGCCGCGCCCGCCACAACAGGTCGACGCGATTGCCCGGCTGCAAGACCGGCTGCTGCTTGCGCGAACGGCCGCCGCGCACGAGACCGAGATGGCGGCCATGCGCGCACGTCATCACCTCGAGAATGGCGCTGGTTTCGCCATGCTTGCGGGTGCCGAGAATGATTCCCTCGTCGTGCCATTCCATGACGAGAGCTTGTCACCGGTTGGATGGCGAAATCAAGATGAGCGACTATCCGCCGCCAAACCAAAACGGCCCGTAGCGATACGCTACGGGCCGTTTTTTGCGAGATCGTCGTTTGATCAGAACGAGCGCTGGAAGCGGAAGATGCCGCCGATTGCGTCGGCATCGTCGGCATCGAAATTGTCGTAATAATCGACTTCGGCGGTGATCGTGTAACCAGGAACGAGGGTGTAGGCGACGTTGGCCGCAACGGCGAAGTCTTGGTCGTCGGTATAGGAGACCTGGGCGTTCAAAGAGGTCTTCTTGTTGACGGCATAGCTGCCGCCGCCCCAGACGGCAAAGTTGCCAGTCCACGGCTTGTAGAAGTTCTTCGCGACGTTGTCGTCGCTGCCGTAGCCCGCCATCACGAACAGGGTCAGGTCAGTAATCGGCTTGACGTCGAGGCGAACTTTGCCGGCCCATTCTTCCGACGTGCTGTTATAGGCGCCGACCGCGGCGATCGCACCCCAGTCGCCCTTGTATTTCACGCCGCCGACGACAAACGGAACGTAGCTGTCGATCGACTGGTCAGCGCCGGAGCCCGTTTCGACCGAGGCGACTGCCGTAAAGCCATTACCGCCGTCGAAATAGTAACTGATCAGGTTGGTGTCCTTGGTGCCGTAAGGAATGATAGTGTCCTGGACGACGCTGCCGGCGTAACCGATGAACGAATCATAGACAGTCTCATCCTTACCGACGCGGAAACCTCCAAGCTGGATCCAGGCGAAGTTCAGGGTAACCGCCTTGTTGTCCTGCACGCTGAAATCAACACCGCTCACGGTGTGTTTGGTGTTGCCGAAGTTGAAACGGGTCTCGGTATAGGTCTTCAACGTGCCTAGCTCGGTTTCCTGGCCGGTCCACGTCTTCAAATTGAAGCGGGCATTCTTGTTCCAGGTCTGCTGCTCGTCACCGTCCATAAGGTCATGTGTCGTCGCGCCATCGAAAACGCGGCCGGCGTCGCCGAAGCTGGCGTCATAGCGGACATAGCCGCCGATGCGCAGGCAGGTCTCGGTGCCGGGAATGTAGAAGTAGCCGGCGCCGTAGACGTCGCAGATCTTGACGTATTCGGCGGGTTCCGGCTCGGCGACCACAACAGCGTCGGCGGCGCGCGCACCGGAGACCGCGACGAATGCCGCGGCTGAGCCGAGAAGAAGGCTCTTGATATTCATTTTCTGACCTCTCCAGTCAAAGTTAAAAATGGCTTTGGTTTCATGGGTTGAACGGCTGAACGCCTCACCCACGTCGAAAAAGGCGCGCACCGCACCCCCTCCTCAGGCGGCGAACATACTCGTCAGCATTCCAGTCTCAATGACGATTCCAGAAATAATCAATGTTTGTACAACAGAATAAATTCATGTTGCACAAATATCACTTCATATTTTCTTCACATTTGCCCCGTCATAAACGAGACCCTGTCACAATTGTACAAAAATATACTTATGGCATTAGCCGGCAAGCCGATACGAATCCGACATACATTCCTTTTACGTGTTCTTTTTTGGATAGACTTCTAACGTTGGCAGCGAGATCAAGGCGACTTCGCCATCGCTGCGTTCTGTGCGGCAAGAACGACTTCCGCCACCAGATCCCGTTTGAGCATTTCAATGGGAGTACGTCCGGCGAGGCCGGGCGCGGGGCCGATCAGCCACGACCAGGCATGCCGTGGATCGGGCATCGCGGATAACACTTCCTTGATACCCGGCGCCGGCCTGCCGTCGATGAACTGGGCTAGGGGAAATACATGTTTGCGGCCACCGGTGCGCAACGCAACGACCGTGCCGCTCCGCTGCCAGCGATGCAGGGTCGAGCGCGATATGCCGAGATTTTGCTGCAGGAACGTCGACCCGGCGACCCGACCGGCCCAGTCCTCGACCCGCATCGAGTCGAGGTCGCCCGTTCCGGCCAGGCGTTGGATGTCTGCCCCTTGGCCTTCGTGCGCCGTCGACAGATGCGTCCGGGCACGGCGTTCCGCAGCTTCGGCTGCCAATATCCGCACGAAACGCGACGCCATGCCGGGTAATCTTTCCTGCATGGTGTCGATCGCACTGATGTCGGTCGGCGCAAGCAAAGCGACGGCGGCGGCAACGGCGCCGGCGACCCTGCCCGCTGCAACGACCGCATCGCTGTTCGTCACCTTGCCTTGCCGCGCCAGCACGCGCTCGATCTCAACAGCGACGGCGTTTGCAAACTCGATCTGACGGATGGGGTCGATGCGATTCCAAGTCCCGGTCATGTCCTGATCTGGCTGTTTGCCTGCCGGTTCCGGTTTGCTCGGAAGCGGGTCTTTCGCACAGCCTATAGGCAGGGTGTATGACGGAGAGACGACAAACGGTAACCATGCTCGATCGCAGTATCGGCAGGAGTTCCAGCCGGTCAGCTGGCCTGTTTTGCATGAAGTATCGGAAATTTCTCAGAAACCGCTCAGAATTTCCCGTCGCGCCGGTACCAATGAGGAACGGGTCGACGACGTGGTCGACGCATGGCCTCCCGGAATGACTCGGCCGTTGTTCAAAATGCAAAGTCGACCAAGCGGGCAGCCCGGCGACCGCTCAGAATCCTGAGGCGGCCAACAGGCCGCTCTGCGGATCGCCCAAACAGGCTCAGTGCGGAAATTCGAGCCCCATTTCACGGTAGCGCTCGGGATCGTCGCCCCAGTTCTCGCGCACCTTGACGAACAGGAAGAGGTGCACCTTCTGCTCGAGTATGCCTGCGATTTCCATGCGCGCGGCCTGGCCGATGGCGCGGATCGTCTCGCCCTTATGGCCGAGCACGATCTTCTTCTGGCTGTCACGCTCGACATAGATTGTCTGGTCGATGCGCACCGAGCCGTCCTTCTTCTCTTCCCATTTCTCGGTCTCGATGTGGGAGGAATAAGGCAGTTCCTGATGCAGCCTGAGATAGAGCTTTTCGCGGGTGATCTCGGCCGCGAGCTGGCGCATCGGCAGGTCGGAGATCTGGTCCTCCGGATAGTACCAGGGGCCGGCCGGCAAGGTCTCGGCGAGATAGTCGAGCAGGTCCTTGCAGCCGGACCCGGTCAGCGCCGAAACCATGAAGGTGCGCTTGAACGGCACCCTTTCGTTGGCTGCCGCCGACAATGCCAGCAACGTCTCGTGCTTGACCCGATCGACCTTGTTGAGGATCAACACCATCGGCTGCCGGACATCCTTCAGCCGCTCGAGGATGGCGTCGGCATCGCCCCGGATGCCGCGCTCGGCATCGATCAAGAGAAGCACGATATCGGCGTCCTTGGCACCGCCCCACGCTGTGGTCACCATCGCGGTGTCCAGCCGGCGCTTCGGCTTGAATATGCCCGGCGTGTCGACGAAGACGATCTGCGCGTTGTTGTGGGTGGCAATGCCGCGCACGATAGCGCGCGTGGTCTGCACTTTGTGCGTCACGATCGACACCTTGGCGCCGACCAATTGGTTGACCAGCGTCGATTTCCCCGCATTGGGCGCGCCGATCAGCGCGACGAAGCCGGAGCGGGTAGCGGGAGCTTCTGTTGCCGGAGCTTCGGTGGCGGTCATGCGGCACTCCCTTGATTGAGCCAGACGCCTTCCCGCTGCAGAAGTGCCGCGGCTGCAGCCTGCTCCGCCTCGCGCTTGGAGCGCCCGTTGCCGGTCGCCGGCGGATAGGCGCCGACCTTGACACTAACGGTGAACAGCGGATCGTGGTCCGGTCCCTCGCGGCTGTCGATTATGTAAACCGGCACTGCGCCTGCCGCCTGATGCGCCCATTCCTGGAGTTCGGTTTTCGCATCGCGACGGGCGGCGTCAATGGCTTGCGAGCGCGGCTGCCAGTATTTGTGGATGAAGGCACGGGCCGCTTCCAACCCTCCGTCGAGATAGAGCACGGCGATCAGCGATTCCAATGCATCGGCGCGCAGATTGACGCGCTTGCGCCCGTCGAGGCCGCGTACGTCCGAACCGGCGCGAATAAGTTCCGGCAGGCCGATCTCCTCGGCAATTTCCGCCAGGGCTTCAGCGTTGACCAGAGCGTTCAATCTCAGCGACAGCTCACCCTCGGCTGCGTCGGGAAATGCCGCCAGCAGCATATCGGCAACGACAAGGCCGAGAACGCGATCGCCCAGGAATTCGAAACGTTCGTAGTCGATGCCGGCGTGACTGCCGCGAGCGCTGGCATGGGTCAGCGCCCGCTGCAGGCGCTGATGGTCGCCAAAACTGTGGCCGGTGCGCTCCCTGAGCGCCTCGGCGAGCGCATCGGCGGTCAGCCGTTTCGTCGCCGCCATGGCCCTAATTGACGAAATGGAACAGGCGCGAGGCGCGCATCAGTGACGGCCATTTCCAGATTTCGAGCGGGCTGGCGCTGCCGCCGATCGAGAAGAAAATGAGGTTGGCGCGGCCGACCAAATTCTCGTCCGGCACGAAGCCGACGGTGAAGCGGCTGTCCGACGAGTTGTCGCGATTGTCGCCCATCATGAAATAGTGACCGGGCGGCACCTTGAACTCTTTGGTATTGTCGCCGATCGAAGCCTGCGTCAGGTCGAGCGTGTCGTAGCTGACGCCGTTCGGCAGCGTCTCGCGATAGACATCGACCGGCCCGTTCTCCTCGGTGATGTCGTGGTTGTCGATCTGCCCGACCTTGACGCGCGGCACACCCACATCGTTGATGAAGAGCTGGCCATCCTTGACCTGGATCTTGTCGCCCGGCAGGCCGACGACGCGCTTGATATAATCGACAGAAGGATCCGGCGGAAACTTGAACACCACCACGTCGCCGCGCTTCGGCTCTGAGCCCCAGATGCGGCCCGAAAAGATGTTCGGCCCGAACGGCAGTGAATAGCGGGAGAAGCCGTAGGACCACTTGGTGACGAAGAGATAGTCGCCTTCGAGCAAAGTCGGCCGCATCGACCCGGACGGGATCGAGAACGGCTGGAACAGGAGCGTGCGGATGACCAGCGCAAGCAGCAGGGCCTGGACTATGACGCTGACGGTTTCGCCAAGTCCGCCGGATTTCTTCTGGGTTTTTTCAGCCACGCTCATGTCGTCCTCGATTGTGCGTTGGATGGTATAGAGTCTCGGCGCGCGCTGGGCAACGTCATGCCGGTGGTCAGATGCAATCAATGTGGCGCTTCTTCGACCGGCAACGCTTCAATGATCACAAAGGCTTGAGCGAGCGGAAAATCATCGGTGATGGTGAGGTGGATCACCGCGCGGTGCCCTTCAGGCAGAATTTCGTCCAGCCGCGCTGCCGCCCCATTGGTCAGCGCCATGGTCGGCTTGCCGCTGGCCAGGTTGACGACCCCCATGTCGCGCCAGAACACACCCTGCGCCAGACCGGTACCCAGTGCCTTGGCGCAGGCTTCCTTGGCAGCGAAACGCTTGGCGTAGGAGGCCGCACGCGCCGCGCGGTTTTCGGAGCGCGCCTGTTCGATCTCGGTGTAGATGCGCTGGATGAAGCGCTGGCCATGGCGTTCCAGCGACTTCTCGATGCGTCTGATGTCGATGAGGTCGCTGCCTATACCGATAATCATTCGGCAGGAACTTCCGGCCCGGTTTTTCCAGCCTTTGCCGCTCTTTCGGCCAGCCGCTTGCGGCGCTGCTCGTGGAAAGTGACCATGCCCCAGCGGGTGATGCCGTAAAACAGCAGGCCGAAAACCAGGCCGAGCGGTATTGCGCCGATCGTCATCGGCTTCAGCACCGGTCCCCACAATTGCGCAAAGGAAAGATTATGCAGCATGTCGCCGAGATGCGCGGGCGGGCCATGCGCCGGCAGGTGTTCATGCAGGATCAGCTTGCCGACCTCCCAGGAGGCGGCCCATAGCAGCGGAAAGGTCAGGGGGTTGCCGAAGACCGTGCCGAGTGCTGCCGCGACCAGATTGCCGGCGATCAGCCAGCACAGGATGGCAGCAATGATGAAGTGAAAGCCAAGCGGGAAAAACGACGCAAATACGCCCGCCGCAACACCTGCGGCCACGGCATGCGGCGTGGCCCTAAGCCGCAGGATGCGCTTGGAAAAATACCGCAGCGAGCGCGAGAACGAGCGGCGCGGCCACAAATAAGTGCGCACCCGCTCGAAAAAACCATCAGGCTTGCGCCGTCGAAAAAGCACTCTGTTCCTGTTCCTAGTTCCGTCAATAGCTTCACGCCGGCTTCTCCAGCCGGGCGCGACAGCCCCATGCTGCGCTCTGCGGTCGCCGAAAAGCAACTACGACTTTGATATAGCGATGCGCTGGCCGAAGAACAACGAGGCCGACGGCATCCGCTCGGTGGCCGCTCGCGCCGGCCCTGGGTGTCGCCGTTCTGAACAGTGTATGATCGCGGCGAATTTAAGGAGCGTCACTTAGGATCGATATTCGCTGACCTCGACGAGGTTGCCGTCCGGATCGCGGAAATAGACCGACATCATCGCGCCCCGAGCGCCGACACGCTCGACCGGGCCGACCTCTATCACCACACTATTGGCGGCGAGGTTGGCACATATCTCGGCGAGCGGCCGGGCAGCAATCAAGCAGAAATCTCCGGAGCCCGGCGTCGGCGCCTTGGCCTTCGGCTCGAAGGTACGCCCGACCTGATGCACATTGATCTTCTGCGTTCCAAACAGCAGCGCCGTTGGTCGGTCCGGCTCGTCGAGGCGCTTGAAGCCAAGCACGCGCTGATAGAAGGCGCAGGTATCTTCCATCGAACGAACTGTCAGCACGAAATGATCGATGCCGGCAATCACGGCAGCGCCTCAGTCATATATTGCGGCTGCCCGGCTTGATCGCCGGTATGGCGGCGAGCTCGGGCGGCAGCATGTCGGCAGGATAGGCCGGAACTTCATATTCGGCGAGCGCGATCAGCGGCACGCCGACATCGGTCTTGCCGGCCGAGCGGTCGATGATGCATGCGGCGGCAACGACTTCGGCGCCAAGGCCGCGCAGGCAGTCGATGGTCTCGCGGATCGACAGGCCGGTGGTGACGATGTCCTCGACAATAACAACGCGCGATCCCTTGGCGATCTCGAAACGGCGCAGCCTGAATTCGCCCCCTTCCCGCTCGACCCAGATCGCCGGCGCACCAAGATGGCGCGAGGTCTCATAGGCCGGGATCAGCCCGCCGATCGCCGGGCCGACGACGTAGTCGATCCTGCCGGGCACGCCAGTGCGGATCTTTTCGGCGAGCGCCTTGCACAAGCGCTCGGTCTTGTCGGCATGCATGAAAACGCGCGCCTTCTGCAGGAAGACCGGGCTGCGCAGGCCCGACGTCAGGATGAAATGCCCTTCGAGAACGGCGCCGGCCTCGCGGAAAATGCCTAGCACTTCATCGGTGTTCATCGTTCACTCCATGTCCATGGTGAATGGTGAATGGTGAATGGTAGTGAGAGCACCCTCTTCACTATTCACTATTCACTATTCACTATTCACCCATTCACGCGCCTTGCATCGCTGACGCTCGAATTGTCCTTTAGCTGCGACAGCAGCCGGTTCAAGTGCTTGAGGTCCCACACTTCAAGATCGATGAGCATTTCGGTGAAATCGGGCGCGGTGCGCACCATCGACAGAGTGTGGATGTTGGCGTCGTTGGATGCGACGACCTGTGCAATGTCGGCCAGCGAACCCGGCGCGTTGATGGCGGTGACCGAGACGCGCGCCGGGAACCGCTCCTTGGTGCGCTCGTCAATATCCCAGCGCACGTCGATCCAGCGCTCGGGCTGGTCGTCAAAGGCCTGCAGCGCCGGCGACTGGATCGGATAGATGGTGATACCGGTGCCCGGCTGCACGATGCCGACGATGCGATCGCCTGGCACTGCCCCTTCCGGCGCGAAGCGCACCGGCAGATCGCCGCGCACACCGCGGATCGGCACCGCGTCGTCGCGCGGCTGGTTCTTGTCCTTGCGTGCGGCGCGGCCCGGAATCTGGAACAGCATGCCGGCGGCGTTGCGGATCTTCGACCAGCCCTCCTCGCGCTGCTTGGGCGCGACCAGCGTGACACGCTCGTCCTTGTAGTCGGGAAACACCGCCTTCATGACATCGGTGGAGGCAAGTTCGCCTCGGCCGACCGCGGCCAGTACATCCTCGATGTCCTTGCGCGCCAGCCGGTGCAGCACCGGCTTCAGGCTTTCTTTGGTGAAGGTCTTGCCAGAGCGTTCGAAGGCGCGCTCCAGAATGCGGATACCGAGACCCGAATATTGCTTGCGAATGGCGTTCTTGGTGGCGCGGCGGATGGCCGAGCGTGCCTTGCCGGTAACGACCACCGATTCCCACGCCGCCGGCGGGACCTGCGCCTTCGAGCGGATGATCTCGACCTCGTCGCCGTTCTTCAGCTCCGTCATCAGCGGCATGATGCGGCCATTGACCTTGGCGCCGACGCAAGTGTCGCCGACGTCGGTGTGGACGGCATAGGCAAAGTCGATCGGCGTGGCGCCGCGCGGCAGCGCGATCAGCATGCCCTTCGGCGTGAAGCAGAATACCTGGTCCTGAAACAGTTCCAGCTTGGTGTTTTCGAGGAAGTCCTCGGGATTGTCGCCTTCGGCAAGCTGCTCGATGGTGCGCCGCAGCCAGGCATAGGCATTGGTTTCCTTCGAGATCGCATGGGCGGCACCATTCATCTTGCCACCGGTATCCTTATAGATCGAATGAGCCGCGACGCCGTATTCGGCGATCTTGTTCATTTGATAGGTGCGGATCTGCAATTCGACGCGCTGGCGCGACGGGCCGACGATGGTGGTGTGGATCGAGCGGTAGTCGTTCTGCTTCGGCGTCGAGATATAATCTTTGAAGCGGCCGGGCACCATCGACCAGGTGGTGTGGATGGCGCCGAGCGCGCGGTAACAGTCCTCGACCGTCTCGACAACGACGCGGAAGCCGAAAATGTCGGACAGCTGCTCGAACGACAGTGCCTTGGCCTCCATCTTGCGGAATACCGACCACGGCTTCTTCTGCCGGCTCTTGACCTCGGCCTTGATCGAATATTTGTCGAACAGCGTGGAGAGCGCCTTCTCGATCTCCGACAGCACGCCCTTGTTGCGCTCGAAGATTTCGGCCAGCCGTGCGGTGACGGCGCGGTAGGCTTCCGGATTGATGAAGCGGAAGGCAATCTCCTCCAGCTCCTCGCGCATGCCTTGCATGCCCATGCGGCCGGCCAGCGGCGCGTAGATGTCCATCGTCTCTTCGGCGATGCGCAGGCGCTTGGCTTCCGGCACATGGTCGAGCGTGCGCATATTGTGCAGGCGGTCGGCGAGCTTGACCAGAAGCACGCGCACGTCTTCCGAGATCGCCAGCAACAGCTTGCGCAGGTTCTCCGCCTGCTCGGCCTTCTTCGAGACGAGGTCGAGCTTCTTCAGCTTGGTCAGGCCCTCGACCAGCTTGCCCATTTCCGGGCCGAACAATTCGTCGATCTCGGCCCTGGTCGCCGTGGTGTCCTCGATCGTGTCGTGCAGCAAGGCAACGGCGATCGTCGCCTCGTCCATGTGCATTTCGGTGAGGATGGCGGCGACTTCGAGCGGATGCGAGAAATACGGGTCGCCGGAGGCGCGTTTCTGGTGGCCATGCTTCTGCATGGCGTAAACATAGGCCTTGTTGAGCAGCGCCTCGTTGACGTCAGGCTTGTAGCGCTGCACGCGCTCGACAAGCTCATACTGACGCATCATGGGCGGGATCTCGCAATGCTGAAATGAATCATGCGCCGCACTGGCGTACGGCGCATGTCATAGATAGCCACGAAACTGCCGACGCGAAAGTGTCGGCAGTTGTCGGTAAGATCAATAATCGTCGCTTTTTTCCGGCGGCACCAGGCCTTCGATGCCGGCCAACAGGTCTTCTTCGGTCATGCGATCGAAGGTGACGTTGTCCTCGGCGTCGTCGGCATCGGTGGCTGCAACGGCGCTGCCGGTCTGGTCGGCAATCGCCTCGCCATCGGCTTCCGGCTCATCGACCTCGACATGCTTCTGCAGCGAATGGATGAGATCTTCCTTGAGGTCGTCCGGCGACAGCGTCTCTTCGGCGATTTCGCGGAGCGCAACGACCGGGTTCTTGTCGTTGTCGCGCGGTACGGTGATCTGCGCGCCCTGGCTGATCTGACGGGCGCGGTGGCCGGCCAAGAGCACCAGCTCGAAGCGGTTGTCGACCTTGTCGATGCAATCTTCAACGGTTACGCGGGCCATGAGTTGCCCCTTTCATGCCTGGATTTGATGGAAAACAGGCGCGGTCCATAACCCGAACGCCGCCAAAATACAAGCTTTTATGGCGGTGCGCAGCTCTGACGCGGGCCGCCTGCGACGACACAGCGCCGATCACAATTGCTTGCGGTGCGGCATGGTGCCTTGGATTGCCGTAAAACTGGCGTTATCTCGAACGATGAAGGCGAACAGGTCTATTATCAGACCGGCCGATAGTCGCCACCCATTTAGACGACCGCTTATTTCGAAAAAGGACATTTTCCATGTTCGATCCTCGTGAAAAAATCGCTCTCTTTATCGACGGTGCCAATCTCTACGCCACCTCGCGCGCGCTGGGCTTTGACATCGATTACCGCAAACTTCTGGCGAGCTTCCAGAAACGCGGCTATCTGCTGCGCGCTTATTACTATACCGCGCTGGTCGAGGATCAGGAATACTCCTCGATACGGCCGCTGATCGACTGGCTCGACTATAACGGCTTCAAGGTGGTGACCAAGCCGGCCAAGGAATTCACCGACTCGACCGGCCGGCGCAAGATTAAGGGCAATATGGATATCGAGCTGACCGTCGATGCGCTCGAGCTTGCCGATGTCGTCGACCATTATGTCATCTTTTCGGGCGACGGCGATTTCCGCACGCTGGTCGAGGCGCTGCAGCGGCGCGGGCGCAAGGTGTCGATCGTCTCGACCATGGCTTCGCAGCCGCCGATGATCTCCGACGATCTGCGCCGCCAGGCCGACCATTTCATTGACCTGATGACACTCAAGAACGAAGTCGGCCGCGATCCGTCGGAGCGGCCGGTGCGCCGGCCCGAACCGGCCGAGGCCGACGAGGAAGACTATTGACGATCGTCGCCTTGACCGCGCCGCCGGCCGTCTCTCCCGAGCCCGATCGCGACTGCCCGCTCTGTCCGCGGCTGCATGATTTCAGAGCCGAATGGCGGCAGCGTGAGCCGTCCTGGTTCAACGCGCCGGTGCCGACCTTTTTGCCGCCGGAAGGCGAGGATGCGGTGCGGTTGCTGATCGTCGGGCTGGCGCCGGGCCTGCGCGGCGCGAACCGGACGGGACGCCCCTTCACCGGCGATTTTGCCGGCGACCTGCTCTACAACACGCTGATCGCGCACGGCTTTGCGCGCGGCGAATTCAAAGCGCGACCAGATGACGGGCTGGAGCTTGTCGGTACGGCGATCACCAATGCGGTGCGCTGCGTGCCGCCGGAGAACAAGCCGGTTGGCGCCGAGATAGCGACTTGCCGGACGTTCCTGGTGCCGACGATCGCACGGTTTTCAAATCTGCGCGCGGTGCTGGCGCTCGGCTCGATCGCGCACCAGTCGACCGTGCGGGCGCTCGGCCAACGCGTTGCCGCCTATCCGTTCCGGCATGGTGGGCAGCAGCAGGCCAATGGCATCACGCTGTTTTCCAGCTATCATTGCTCGCGCTACAACACCAATACCGGCGTGTTGACTGAAGCGATGTTCGTCAACGTCTTCAGTCAGATAGAAGCTTTTCTGAAGACATAGAGTCGGACGACGCCCGCCAGGGCACGAGGCCTAGATTCGGGCGATCGCGAACAACCAGGCCAGGAGATCCAGCAACCACAGAAACAGTGCAAGCTGCAGCGCGACGCGCAGGCGTTGGATGATCCGCCAATTGCTGGCCATGTCGGATTTGATGCGCAGCGCAAGCGCTCGGTGCATCCCGTCCAGGGTTGCGGGAGGTGCTGATCGACGAAGTCCTGGAGCAGCTTCTCTGGATCGAAACGGAACGTATAGTTATAATACGGCCACACCATAATCGCGACCAG
This sequence comes from Mesorhizobium sp. M0185, assembly GCF_040322175.1. NCBI lineage: Bacteria > Pseudomonadati > Pseudomonadota > Alphaproteobacteria > Hyphomicrobiales > Phyllobacteriaceae > Mesorhizobium > Mesorhizobium sp. M0185. Next base: position 89,359 of record NZ_JAMYSY010000016.1, read on the forward strand.
CAGCCCGATAAGAAAAAGCAATGTCAGCGCGAGCCAGTCCCAAGGCCCCACGCCATCCAGGAGCGCCCTGCCTCCGAGGAGAGAACTCGCGAACGCGGTTGCGAAGATCAGATTGCCGGCGCGCGTATTGAGACTTTCAACCACGCCCTGCTGGTGCTGGAGGCCACGCACCGCCTCCGCATAGACAAATGCCAGGCGGAGGTCGCCGCCGTCCATCGCAGCAGGCGGGGCGTTGCTGTCATTGGTTGATGAAGGGCGCTCCGGCATCAAATGTACTTAGCACGAGGCCGCCTGCGATATGAATAGCCACATGGGGAGCGCTTCGTCGCTCTGTCTTCGTGCCATCGAGGGTGTTTTGGTGGACAGGAATAGCATCAATCCGACGCTGTCGCTTCAGGCGCTGCGGCAAACAATGCGGCCAGCGTCGCAGGTCCGCCCTGGAGAACATTCAGGTCGACGTCGCCGCTGATGCCGTCGACGCGGCCCCGGTTGTGATACTGCCAGTAGATCCAGTTGTCATGGCCCGGCCGCAGCGCCAGCGAACGCAGCCAGCGCGGGCGGCCGGCTAGCTGCCCGGCATAGGCTTGCGCCGCCTCGTCGGTCACATAGAGGATCGCCGTCTTGCCGAACGCCGCCTCGACCGGGCCGAGGAAGGCGGAGAGTTCGGCGCTCAGCTGTTCGGGAGTTGGCCGCTGCGGGCAATTGCCGCCGAACTCGATGTCTACCACCGGCGGCAGCAAAGGCTGATCGTTCGGCACCACCGAGATGAAGTTGCGTGCCTGATCCGCACCCGGCCTGCAGAAGGTGAAGAAATGATAGGCACCGACGGCAAGACCGGCGGCGCCGGCCGCGCGCAAATTGGCGGCGAAGGCATCGTCGACATGATCGCCGCCTTCCGTCGCCTTGATCACGGCGAAGGCGACATCGTCGGCGGCAACACGCCGCCAGTCGATCTGCCGCTGATGATGGGAGACGTCGATGCCCCTGACCGGATATTTGCCGCGGTCCGGAGAAAACGTCTGGAAGTAGGTATAGCCGCCGGCCAGAACGAGGCCCGCCGCGAGCAGACCGGCCGCGCCCCATAAGACGATCCGGTTTTTCAAACGAGACCTATCCCTTTTGGTCCGCCCTGCCCGCCGCTACGGCTCCGGGCGTTCGTCGCTCGAAAAGCCAAATCGCTGGCTTTTCCTCCGCTTCGCGGACCGCTCCTCACCCTCGCTCCTTCAGCAGCCGGCCCTTCTCGCGCGACCAGTCGCGCTGCTTTTCGGTCTCGCGCTTGTCGTGCAGCTTCTTGCCGCGGCCAACGGCGAGCAGCAGCTTGGCACGGCCTTGGTCGTTGAAGTAGATCTTCAGCGGCACCAGCGTCATGCCTTCGCGGTCGACGCTTTGCGCCAGCTTGGCCATCTCGCGCTTGTTGAGCAGCAGTTTGCGGCGGCGGCGCGGCTCATGGTTGAAGCGGTTGGCCTGCAGATACTCCGGCAAATAGGAGTTGATCAGCCAGATCTCGCCGCCCTCGACCGAGGCGTAGCTGTCCTGGATATTGGCCTGGCCCTGGCGCAGCGATTTCACTTCCGTACCGGTCAGCACCAGGCCGGCCTCGATCGTGTCGAGCACCTCATAGGAAAACCGCGCCTTGCGGTTTTCCGCAACGGTCTTGTTGTTGGGATCGGCTTTTCTGACTTGATTCATGATGCGGAGAGGTGGCGCCTCATCCCTAGTTTATCAAGCCGGCGTGCTTCATCGCCGCGTCGATCTTCTCGGCGGTCGACGGCTCGACCGTCATTAGCGGCGAGCGCAGCACATTCTCGACCTTGCCCAGCTTCGACAGCGCATATTTCGCGCCGGAAACGCCGGGCTCCATGAAAATCGCCTTGTGCAGCGGCAACAGACGGTCCTGCAGGTCGAGCGCCTTAGCGCAGTCACCGGAAAGCGTTGCCTCCTGGAATTCAGCGCAAAGCCTGGGCGCGACATTTGCCGTCACCGAAATACAGCCGACGCCGCCATGCGCGTTGAAGCCGAGCGCCGAGGCGTCTTCGCCGGAGAGCTGGATGAAATCCTTGCCGCAGGTGGCGCGCTGCTCCGAAACCCGCTCGACCTTGCCGGTGGCATCCTTGACGCCGACGATGTTCTTGAAGTCATGCACCAACTGGCCCATCGTCTCGGGGCTCATGTCGACCACCGAGCGCGGCGGAATGTTGTAGATGATGATCGGCAGGCTGGTTGCCTTGGCGACGGCGGCGAAATGCGCATAGAGGCCGCGCTGCGTCGGTCTGTTGTAATAAGGCGTGACGACAAGGGCCGCGTCGGCGCCCGCCTTCTCGGCATACTGGACCAGGCCGACCGCCTCGTCGGTGTTGTTGGAGCCGGCGCCGGCGACGACCGGAACCCGGCCCTTGGCGACCTCGATGCAAACCTTGACGACTTGGCGGTGCTCGTCATGCGACAGCGTCGGCGACTCGCCGGTGGTGCCGACCGGGACCACGCCCGTCGTGCCTTCGGCGATCTGCCAGGCGATGAACGCGCGAAAGGCTTTCTCGTCGAAACGGCCGCTCTTTTCGAACGGTGTGACGAGCGCGGTCAGCGAGCCTCTTAGCATGTCGTCCAACTCCTTGGGACTAGCGCATGACCCCGAAAATCGCAGTCGATTTCGGAAAGGATCATGCGCCAAATTTAAATTGCTACAGCGTCCTTTGCGCGTCTGAGAAGACGCGCGGCGCTGTAGGTGTTTGTCGTGCGCGCCTTCTAGCCGAAAGCGAAGCGGCGCACCATAGTCTCGACATTGTTGCCCGGCAAGCATTGCGCCAGCAATTGCAATTCGAATGACCTCGATAAGGTTTTCTTTACGGGCCCTTCATCACAGACGAATAGGCTGCAGTTCATCTGTGCCAGCTGTAGCATCGAAGAAATAGGAAAAGACCAAATCCATGCCGACCAGGCGGCCTCATCTTTTCGCGCTTCTCGGCGCGATCGTTGTGCTGATCCCCGGCGCGGCGATCGGCGGCAGCGTCGATGGGCAGGTCACGTCGGCGATCCCGATGACGGAGCCGCAGAACGATGCACTGCAGCAGTCCCCTTCGCCATCCGCCAGCGTCGCGGCGCTGAAGAGCGGTCTCGATGCGCTGGCGGCAAACGACATTCAGCGCGCGCGCCAAGTGCGCGAAGCGCTGCCGGCCAAATCGCTCGATCGGCACATCCTTGCCTGGGCGATTGCGCTCTATGGCGACGACCAGGTGCCGAGCGGCGACATCGCCGATGCCGCGAAGATGCTGCCGAACTGGCCGGGCACGATCGCCTTGCGCAAGAACAGCGAGCGCGCGCTCTATCGCGAGAACCCCGCGCCACAGGTCGTGGTGCGGGCGTTCGACGGCAGCCAGCCGCTGACCTTCGAGGGCGTGGTGATCCTTGCCCGCTCCTATGTAGCGCTGGGCGATACGAAGGCGGCGCGCTCGGTGCTGTCGCCATTCTGGCGCACCGAAAAGCTCGAAGCCACGGACGAGGCGGCGGTCATCCGCGAGTTCGGCGCGCTGATCCCGGCCGCCGACCATCGCTTCCGCATGGAGCGCATGTTCTATGCCGATCGGGTCGCTTCGGCGCTGCGCGTCGCCGGTCTCGCCGGCGCCCAGCAATTGGCCGATGCCTGGGCGGCAGTCACCAAAGGCGACAAGAACGCGGCCAAGCTGCTGAAGGCGGTGCCGGCAGCGCAGCGGGCGGCCGGCTATCTGTTTGCCGAAGCCGAATATCTGCGCAAGCAACAGAAATTTTCCGATGCCGCCGCGCTGGTGCTGAAGGCGCCGGGCGACCGCGACGCTCTGGTCGATCCGGACGCCTGGTGGGTCGAACGCCGGGTGCTGTCGCGCGAGCTGGTCGACCAGGGCGACATGAAGACCGCCTACAGAATAGTCGCCGCGCATGCCGCCGAAAGTCCCGCCAATGCTGCCGAGGCGGAATTCCATGCAGGCTGGTACGCGCTGCGCGGCCTCAACGACCCGAGCACCGCCGCCAAGCATTTTGCGCAAATCGCGGAGCTCGCCCAAGGGCCGATGTCGCTGTCGCGCGCCTATTACTGGCTCGGCCGTGCCGCCGAACTCGGCGGTCCCGGCAGTGCCAAGGATTATTTCAGCCGCGCCGCCAGCTACGGCACGACCTTTTACGGCCAGCTCGCCGGCGAGCGCGTCGGCCGGCAGACCCTCAACATCGTCTACCCCCAGCCAAGTGCCGCCGACCGCCGGAATTTTGCCACCCGCGAGGCGGTCAGCGCCATCGAGCGGCTGCAGCAGGCAGGCTATGACCGCTATGCCGAAACCCTCTACCGCGACCTTGCCGGGCAGTTGAGCAGCCCCGGCGAACTGGCGCTGCTTGCGATGCTGGCGGAAAGACAAGGCAACCATTTCATGGCGCTGAAGGTCGGCAAGATCGCCGGCGCACGTGGCATCGACGTCGGCGCGCTGTCGCATCCGCTCGGCGTCATTCCCGACACCGCCAACATTTCCGGCTCGGGCAAGGCGCTGGCCTATGCGATTGCCCGCCAGGAAAGCGAGTTCAACATCGGCGCCGTCTCCAGCGCCGGCGCACGCGGACTGCTGCAGCTGATGCCAGGCACGGCCAAGCAATTGGCGAAGAAGGCCGGCATGACTTTCTCGCAGGCCCGGCTGACCACTGATGCCGGCTACAATGCAACGCTGGGCGCCGCCTTTCTCGGCGAGCAGCTCGGCCGCTTCGACGGCTCCTACGTGCTGACCTTCGCCGGCTATAATGCCGGCCCCGCCCGCGCCGCCCAGTGGGTGACGAAATACGGCGACCCGCGCGGCAAGGACGTCGATGCAGTCGTCGACTGGATCGAGCGGATTCCCTATACGGAAACAAGAAGTTACGTTCAGCGCGTGATGGAGAATTACGAGGTCTACAAGATGCGTATCTCCGGCAAGTACGATATTGTCGGAGATCTGGTGAACGGCCGGGGTTAGCCTTTCCTTCTCTCCTTGTGGGAGAAGGTGGCCGAGCGAAGCTCGGTCGGATGAGGGGTGCTCCAGCTTGGTTCCGACAACGCTCCGTCCAACACCCCCAACCGTCTCGGCGCTAACGCGCCGATCCACCTTCTCCCACAAGGAGAGAAGGAAGAGCCCCCAATTTGACCGATCGCAACGATCTGACAGCAGCACGGAATCGAGTGTACATGCCAAACGACGAAGGCTTCTCCGATTTCTTCTACGCCGCGCCGGACGGGCTGTCCCTGCACGCCCGCATCTACGGCGAAGCGAATTCCGGCCACTGGCCAGTCGTTTGCCTGCCCGGCCTGACCCGCAATTGCCGTGACTTTCACGAATTGGCGCTTTATCTGTCGACGCAGGCGAAGCGCAGGGTTGTCGCCTTCGATTATCGCGGGCGCGGGCAGTCCGCCTACGATGCCGATATCGCCCATTACAATAACGGCAGCGAGGCGGGCGATATCCTTGCCGGGCTGGCGGCGCTGAACATCGAGAAGGCAGCCTTCATTGGGACGTCGCGCGGCGGACTGATCATCCATGTGCTCGGGGCGATGCGGCCGGCCGTGCTGAAGGCCATCGTCTTCAACGACATCGGCCCGGTGATCGAGGCGCAAGGTCTCGCCCATATCCGCTCCTATCTCGACCTCGCGCCCAGGCCGAAGACGTACGCAGAGGTGGTCCGCGGCCTGCGCAGCACCCATGGCGCGGATTTTGCGGCGCTGACCGATGCGGATTGGGAGCGGATGGCATCAGCCCTCTACCGCGAGACCGAGGAGGGATTTCTGCCCGATTTCGATCCGAAACTGGTCGAGACGCTGGCGGGGCTCGATCCCAGCCGGCCGCTGCCCGATCTTTGGCCACAGTTCGACGCGCTGGCGGCCATCCCGATGCTCGTCATACGCGGCGCCAATTCGAAGCTGCTGTCCGCCGAAACGCTCGAGCAGATGCGGACGCGCCATACCGATATCGAGACGATCACCGCCGACGGCCAGGGCCATGCACCGTTTTTGGAGTCCGGGATCCTGCCGGGCAGGATCGCTGGTTTTTTCGATCGGGCGGAGCGGCGGGGTGGCAGGAAGTAAAGCTCGACCGAGCGAAGTAATTCACGCGCAGGTTTTGCGTCGGTCAAAGCATTCCGACGGCCGTTGACAGTTCCGTTGGAATTAGCGGTGAAATACTTTTTATCGATGTCGGCGCTGCCCCTCATCCGCCTGCCGGCACCTTCTCCCCGTATAGCGACGGGGAGAAGGGAGGTGTCTGCAACGCTGGGGATTAGCGACTCTTTCGCAAGGACGCCTTTCTCCCCGTCGCTATACGGGGAGAAATGCCCGGCAGGGCAATGAGGGGCAGCGCAACCCTGAGCGGGCTGATGTCTCACGTCAGATCCGTCAGGACTTGGCGTTTCTCTTTGCGGGCTTTGGGGCCTTGCTTCCGGCCGGCTCGCTTTTTGGCTCTCGCCTCGCCGGAGGTGGAGAAGACAAAGCGCTTGCACCGCCTCTGTCCGCGCCACTGCACCGCGGCGTTTCCAGCACGGTGACGCAGCCATCGAGATCGTTGGTGGCCAGATGGGCGTAGCGCATGGTCATCGACAGCGTCTGGTGACCGAGCCACATCTGCACACGCCTGATGTCGATGCCGCCCTGGACGAGACGCGAGGCGCAAGTATGGCGCAATATATGCGGCACGACCTGATCGTCGGCGCCAAGCCCGACTTCGGCCTTGGCATCGTTCCAGATGGCGCGAAACTGCGCCTGGCTGAGCTTGGTGAACGGGCCTTTGGGCCGGCGGCCCTCGGTGGCCGGCAGCTTGATCACCTCTTTTACCCGCTCGGTCATCGGAATGGTGCGGCTGCGGCCGGATTTGGTGATCCAGAAACTGACGCGGTGCTCCTGGATATCGTTCCAGATCAAACCCAGCGCTTCGCCGAGGCGGCAACCGGTGTCGACGAGAAAGACGGAAAGCCGATAAGCGTCCTCGCTGCGGCTCTTGATGGCAGCGAACAGCCGGGCCTCCTCGTCCCTTTCGAGGAAACGAATCCGTCCCGCCCGCTCCTTCTGGCGGCGGAACTCGGGCAGGCTGTGGATATCTCCCATCTTGTGAGCCTTGCGCAGCAGTTTGCTGAGGGCAGCCATCTTCCGATTGATGGTTGCGTTGCTGTTGCCGCGCTGGCGCAAGGTGCCGATAAGATTGTCGAGGGTGCTTTGGTCAAAGGCGCTGAAACGCTCCCCAAGGAGGATCTCGTCTATTTCGCCGATGAAGGAGCTGACATTGTATTTATGCCGCCCGTCATCCCAAAGTATGTCCCGGTATGCTGAAAAAAGTTCTCCGATCCTGTGCGACTTTACTTCTCGTATCTTGTTGTAACTGTATTTTATTTTTGCAGTTTGAGAAGAAAACATCGAAAAATGATCAGAGGTTCCTCCCTCTTGAATCGCATCGTTCGTCATTATTCGCCACACCCCCGAGTGGATAGGCCTAGACCTACCTGCTTGGCGGTGCCCTTTCAAGAGTTTTAAGCGTTGTGGCCGATTTCATCCACCAGTGGCGGATCCCAACGACATCGTTCCACAACCCTGTTCAGCTACCGAACCCCCTTTTCCTTCTGTTTGCGACCAGTCGCGAAAACAAAAACAGCCCGGGCGTTAAGGCGCCCGGGCTGGATTTCACTTGCCTTAAGTCCAGCCCTTAGAACGAGCGCTGGAAGCGGAGGAAGCCGCCAACGGCGTTTTTCTTGTCGCCCGGGATGCCGGTCCAGTTGTATTCATAACCGGGCAGCGAGTCGCTATCGATGTGGTGGCTGTTATGAGCCCAGTCCACTTCGGCCGTGATCGTCATGCCGGGAACGATATCGTAGGCGATATTGGCCGCGACGCCAGCTTCCTTGGCTTCGTCATACGACGCCTGCAGGTTGAACGAGGTCTTCTCGTTGATGGTGTAGGTGCCACCACCCCAGACTGCCCAGTTACCGCCCCACTGCTTGTAGAAGTTGCGCGGGAGATTGTCGTCAGAGCCGTAGCCGGCCATCAGGAACAGCGACAGGTTCTGCATCGGCGTCACGTCGAGGCGAACCTTGCCGGCCCATTCTTCCAGGCTGCTGTCATAGGCAACAACACCGCTGATGGAACCCCAGCCCTGCGTGTACTTCACGCCGCCAACGAGATACGGAACATAGCTGTCGACCGAGTCGTGACCGAGAGTGATGGCAGTATTGGCGCTGTTAAGGATAAAGCCTTCACCGGTTTCCAACGACGCCACGGCCGAGAAGCCGTTGCCGGCATCGAAGTAGTACTGGACGACATTGGTGTCGAAGCCGCCGTAGGGAACGATCGTATCCTGGATGACGTTGCCGGCGTAGCCGGTGAACGTGTTGAAGGCTGTTTCGTCCTTACCGACGCGAAGACCACCGAGCTGGATCCAGGCGAAATTCAGCGAAACGCCTCTGCTACCAAACCTGGAAAAGTGCTCGTCGAACCCAGGCACGTCTTGATAACCGGTTCCCCAGTTGAAGCGGGTCTCGGTGTAGGTCTTCAAGGTGCCCATCTCGGTTTCCTGGCCGGTGTAGGTCCTCAACGTGAAGCGAGCCTGCTTGTAATAGCCGTCGTTGACGTTGTCTTCACCATCCAAGGCATCCGACAGGTCCTGGTACCTGGCGCCGTCGAACGAGCCAGCCTGGCCCACGGAGATGTCATAGCGGACATAGCCGCCGATGCGCAGGCAGATTTCGGTGCCGGGGATGTAGTAGTAGCCAGCGCCGTAGACGTCGCAGATCTTGACGTATTCAGCGGGTTCCGGCTCGGCGACGACGACGGCGTCGGCGGCGCGCGCACCGGAAACTGCGATCAGTGCCGCAGCGGAGCCGAGAAGAAGGCTCTTGATGTTCATTTTCTGACCTCCAGTCAGAATCGGGACGGTGGCCGGCGAAAAGCAGCTCGTTGGGTCCGTTTTTATTTATATTTCAAATAGATAGTCCTAAGGCCGTCAGTGAGGCCCTGTCGGCCAAAAACGTTTACTCGCAAAGGCCTTGGCCCGAACCGGTCTTGAAATATCGCTCGAGTTGCCGCGCGTTGGCCTCGGTTTCAACCCCGATGTAGGCCTTCAAGATTACAGGCAGATAAGCCTTAGTCGAAGTCACATAGCCTGATCGGTGCGAATCAAAACGGCGTCGAAGATCGTTGGTCGATCCGACATCGCCGTTACGGAGTTGCAGAAATTAGACGTACCACATGGTCCCCCTACGCTACTTCGTAGCTTCGGGCGACACCCTACGCCCAAAATGCGGTTTCGGGTGGCCTGCCACCCAAAGCCCGCAGGGCGTAGGGTGGCGGAGAGGATGGGATTCGAACCCACGAGAAGCTTTTGACCTCTACTCCCTTAGCAGGGGAGCGCCTTCGACCACTCGGCCACCTCTCCGTTGCGCCGGTGGATAAAGAAAAGCGCCGGCACAATCAACAAGCTGACGCTATTATCCTTGAAAAATCGACCCTTCGCCAAAGCGCCGCGCGGCGATATGGCGATTCTGCGGCAATTCCCCGGTTCGCGACTCGGGCCATGGTCACATTTCGGGCCGACCATCGCCGGAATCCGCCGTTTGCAACGGCTTGCGAAGGGCTGTTGGTTAACGGGAGCTTTCGGAGTGAGGCCAAATCGTGTCATTTGTGCAACAACGCTGGGGTATAGCGCCAACACAAACCTTTTGCCGGTACGATCGTGGTTGAACGCCGCCGTCTCATGGGTAATGTCGGGTTTGAAGGAGCGGCGCGGTGCGCATCTTTTTCGGTAGTGGGGATGGGGCAGGGAACGCTGTCCTTCAGCAAAGAATACCCAGACCCGTTTTTTAACTTTTGACTGGAGGTCAGAAAATGAACATCAAGAGCCTTCTTCTCGGCTCCGCTGCGGCACTGATCGCAGTTTCCGGTGCGCGCGCCGCCGACGCCGTCGTTGTCGCCGAGCCGGAACCCGCTGAATACGTCAAGATTTGCGACGTCTACGGCGCTGGCTACTTCTACATCCCCGGCACCGAAACCTGCCTGCGCATCGGCGGTTATGTCCGCTATGACATCGGCATCGGTGACGTCGGCTCATTCGACGGTGCAAAGACCACCGATCAGCAGGACGGCGACTCGCAGGATACCTACTACAAGCACGCCCGCTTCACGCTGAAGACCTGGACCGGCCAGGAAACCGAGCTCGGCACCCTGAAGACCTACACCGAGACCCGCTTCAACTGGGGTAACCACAACGATTACCTTGATGACAACTTTAACGGCGGTACGAGCGTTTCGCTGAACTTTGCCTGGGTCCAGCTTGGTGGTCTGCGCGTCGGCAAGGACGAATCGGCCTTTGATACCTTCATCGGCTACGCCGGCAACGTCATTCAGGATACGCTGGTCCCCTACGGCGGCTTCGACACCAACGTCGTCCAGTATTACTTCGATGCCGGAAACGGCTTCTCGGCCGTGGCATCGTTGGAAACCGGTTCGGGCAGTGCCGCTGCGGATCCTGGCATTTTCCAAGACAGCAACAGCGGCAATGATTCCATCGACAGCTATGTCCCGTATGTCGTCGGCGGTATCAAATACACGCAGGGCTGGGGCTCGATCACCGGTGTCGCCGCCTATGACAGCACCTGGGAGGAGTGGGCCGGCAAGGTTCGCGTCGACGTTACGCCGATACAGAACCTGACACTGTTCCTCATGGCCGGTTACGGTTCGGACGACAACATCGACCGCAACTTCTACAAGCAATGGGGCGGCAACTGGGCAGTCTGGGGTGGTGGCACTTACACCATAAACGAGAAGACCTCGTTCAACCTCCAGGCGTCGGCTGACGATGACAAAAACTACGGCGTCGCCGCGAACATTGCCTACGATATCGTTCCCGGTCTCACGATCACTGCCGAAGTCGATTGGGCCCGCGACGGCCAGTTTGACAAAGCCTACGATCGCAACTGGACCAATGCCGACGACAAGGACAGCGTCGGCGGCATGCTCCGCTTCCAGCGCTCATTCTAACAGTCCGAGCTAGATTGAGATTGAACCCGGCGGGCAACCGCCGGGTTTTTCGTATCGGCGCGACGCAGCTGTCAACTCTCGATGCATAATGCAGGCTGCTGCTGAGCAGCCGATCGCAGGGCTGGTCGAATGCAATGCTCGCTCCGCACGCTTGTTCGTGCAAAAGAAAAACTTGGGCCGATCTGAAGAGCTGGCCTACCGGATCAATGTATCTCGACAGCAAGTCACGATCGACCTCGGCCGATCGGGCGCATCCTACTTGTTCAAATTTCAGCCAGATCGCCCAAGGCGTCAATCAGCGGCTGAATTGCGCTCTCATACTTTTTCCAGCGTTTGACGGATGAACTATAGATCGGCTGCCGGACCTGCCAGCGGCTGGGGGTATTGACCGATCCGCTCCTCTCGAAAAAGCGCAGGCAGGAATCGTCCCAAAGCAAGCCGAGATGATCGATGAGACGGCGCGATTGCGTCTCCTGATCCGCAACCAGCGTCTCATAGCGGCTTTCGAAAATACGTCCGGGAAAGACCTTGTCCCAGTGCCGCATCAAGCGATCATATTCGCGGTAGTACAACCCGAGTGTCTCAAGGTCGGCGTTGTAGCCGTGGTCCTTGGTGAAATGCAAGACGAAGCAGGAGACGCAATTGTCGATGGCATCGCGCCGGCAATGAATGATGCGTGCGTTGGGAAAGAGAATTCCAATGACACCGATAAACTCGAAGTTGTGCGGCATCTTGTCGACGATGCGGGGCGCGGCAGGCGCGTGCTGGCGCAGATAAGACAGGTATTCTTCGGCCAGCGCCCTCGACTGATCCCTCGTCATCGACATAATCGAATTGCGCAGGTCTTCATCCGACAGTGTTCTAAAGCCCATCGAGTTCGCGATTCGCCGCAGCTTCGTAAGCTCCCCGGCGCCATGGACATCCGGATGGCTCGCGCAGATCTGCTCCGTCAGCGTCGTCCCCGACCGGGGCATGCCCAGCACAAACACAGGCACTTCAGACGGACTGCCGTGGCCAGCCTTGGCTTCCAATAGTGATGGGCTGAATATCTCGATCATGGAATCGACGCTTCGGCGGTAGTACTCCAGGTCGAAATCGTGACCAGCGGCCTTTTTCGCCCTCTTGAAGTGGTCTATCGCCTCTTCATAGCGCTGAAGATCGTTCAGCACTTTGCCTGCCGCGTGGTGGAGCTGCGATGCAGCAACGGGTTCGAGCCTGGGATTGGAGAGTTCGCGCAGGATAGAGTCGAGCTCGGCAGGTTTTTCGGTGAACTTTTGCGTGTCGACCAGGTAATTGTAGGCTGCCCCAACATCGACGCGACGTTCTATTGCCTGATCGAGATAGGCTCTGGCTTCGTCCATGCGGCCGAGGCTGGTGAGCGCACCAGCCAGACCAATCCGGACCATGGGATGGTCGCCGTTGATCTTTAGCGCCTTCTCGTAAAGGGGCAAAGCCATCTCGGCCTTGTCGAAGTTGACGTAGGCACGCGCCAGTCCGCAAAGCGCTTCCACCAGATCGGGTTTCAATTCGCAGGCGCGCTGCAGGTGCCTGATCGCAAGCAAGCTGTCGCCAAGCTTCAGACCGGCCTCTCCCAGGCTAAGGTGGAAATATGGATTCTGAGGCGTCTGGCTTACTGCCCGCGCAAAATATTTGAGAGCCAACTCGTCGTCGATACCGAGCCCCAACGTGCCGAGGATGTAGAGCGAAAGCGGGTGGTTGGGCGTGCGGGCGAGAACGCGATGGCATAATTCCTCCGCCTCCGGGAGCCGCTTGGCTTGCTGAAGTTCGAGCGCCTGTCGCAGCAGCATGTCGTCAGCTTGCGCGCGCGAGGGCGATTTCACTTTCGACGGCTGCACTTTCGGCGCCGAGCGGGACTTTATGTGTTTGGACCACGCGGGCGGCAGTCGGTTGCTCATCATGTCTCGCTAGCAAAATGGTCCGGGAGAATCCAGCCTGGCCTGAAGGGCTGGCCTATCCTGTCGGGCGCCCTCCTTGTTCAAAGTTCGGCTAGGTCGCCCAAGGCGTCGATCAGCGGCTGGATCTTGCCCTCATAGTTTTTCCAGCGCTTGACAGATGACCTGTAGATCGGCTGCCGGACTTGCCAGCGACTGGCCGTGTTGACCGATCCCTCCTTGTCGAAGAAGCGCAGGCAGGCATCGTCCCAGGGCAATCCAAGATAATCGATAAGACGGCGCGATTGTGCCTCCTGATCCGCAACCAGCGTCTCGTAGCGATTTTCGAAGATGCGTCCTGGAAAAACCTTGTCCCAATGCCGCATCAGGCGATCGTATTCACGGTAGTACAGCCCGAGCGTCTGCAGGTCGGCGATGTAGCTGTGTCCCTTGGAGAAATTCAGGAAAAAACATGAGAGGCAATTGTCGATGGCGTCGCGGCGACAGTGAATAATCCGCGCGTTGGGAAAGAGAAGGCCTATGAGACCGATCAGTTCGAAATTCTGGGGCATTTTGTCGACGACGCGAAGTGCGGTCGGCGCACGCTCACGAAGGTAGGACAGGTGCTCCTCGGCCAGGATTTTGGACAGGTCAGGGGTGATCGGCACTATCGATTGGCCCAAAGCCCGTGCCGAAAGCCTGGTGAGGCCGGTAGCATTTGCGGCTCGCCTTAGCTTGCTCAGTTCTCCTGCGCCGTGAACATCCGGGTGGCTCGCGCAAATCTGCTCGGTCAGGGTGGTCCCCGACCGGGGCATTCCCAACACAAACACGGGCACTTCCGATGGGCTTCCATGACCCGCCTTGGCAGCCACCATGTCCGGGTTGAAGAGTTCGATCGTAGAGTCGACCCAGCGGCGATAGGCTTCCAGGTCAAACTTATAGCCTGCGGCCCGCTTGCCTTTCTTGAAATGATCTATCGCGTCTTTGTAGCGCCCAAGGTCGTTCAGCACCTTGCCGGCTGCGTGATGAAGTCTCATCGCACTTTCGGGGTCAAGTTTTGGGTAGCCCAGTTCGCGCAGAATGGACTTAAGTTCGGCCGGCTCTTCGGTGAATTTGCGCGCATGCACAAGCTCGTTATAGGCAGCGGGCATCGCGATGCGACGTTCGATCGCTTCTTTCAGATAGACTTCGGCTTCGTCCACGCGACCGAGACCGGTGAGTGCGCTGGCCAGTCCTGTCCGAACGCGAGGATGATCACGGTTGATCTTGAGCGCTTTCTCGTAAACCGGGACAGCCATGTCAGCCTTGTCGAATTCGACGTAAGCGCGTCCCAATGCGCAAAGCGCCTCCAGCAAATCGGGCTTCAACTTCAATGCTTGCTGAATATGCCTGATTGCGGGCGAATATTCGCTGACTTTTAGATAAACTTCACCCAGACTAAGGTGATAAAAGGGGTTTTGAGGCTCCTCGCCGACGGCTCGGGCCAAATATCGCAGCGCCATTTCATCGTCGAGCCCGACGAATAGCGTGCCCATGATGTACGAAGCCAAGGGATGGTTGGGCGTGCGCTCCAGCACGCGACGGCACAGTTCCTCAGCCTCGGCCAACCGCTTGGCCTGCTGCAAGCCATACGCCTGTCGCAGCAGCGCATCGTCGGCCTGCGCGCGCGACGGCGGTTTCGCTTTCGGCGGTTGCACGTTCGGCGCCGGGCGGGACTTTATGTGCTTGGACCAAGCGGGCGGCAGTCGATTGCTCATGATGTCTCGCTAGCAAAATGATCCGGGAGAATCCAGCCTGACGTTCCCGCCTGCCGCGGAACTTGCGCAGGCCAAGCCGGCAGGCTAGCAAGAAGGCCCCTTTTCGAATGAGCCTTTGCCATGCGCCCTCCCCTTACGCCGCTCATCGCCGCGCTTCCCTCCACGGTGCCGTTTGTCGGCCCTGAGGCGCAGGAGCGCGACCGCGGCCGCGCCTTTCGCGCCCGTATCGGCGCCAACGAGAGCAGCTTTGGCCCTTCGCCGCGCGTCGTTGCCCGTATGGCCGAGATTGCCGGCGACATGTGGATGTACTGCGACCCTGACAATCACGATTTGAAGGTAGCCGTAGCTAGGCATCTCGGTGTCGGCGCCGAAAACGTCGTTGTCGGCGAAGGGATAGACGGGCTGCTCAGCCTGGTTGCGCGCATGTATGTGGCGCCGGGCGATGCGGTGGTGACCTCGCTAGGCGCCTATCCGACCTTCAACTTTCATGTTGCCGGCGTCGGCGGCCGGCTGGTCGCAGTGCCCTACGAGAACGATCGGGAAAACCTCGACGGCCTGCTGGCGGCAGTGGCCAGGGAAAAGGCGCCACTGGTGTACCTGTCCAATCCGGACAATCCGATGGGCAGCTGGTGGGAAGCCGCCGAGCTCAGCCGCTTCATCGAAGCCTTGCCGGAGACCACAATGCTGGTGCTCGACGAAGCCTATGGCGAATTAGGGCCAGCCTCAGCGCTGCCGCCGATCGATGTCGCGCGGCCGAACGTCATCCGCATGCGCACCTTCTCCAAGGCCTATGGGCTGGCCGGCGTACGCTGCGGCTATGCGGTGGCCGAGGCCCAGGTGATTCGGGACTTTGAGAAGATCCGCAACCACTATGGCGTCAGCCGCATGGCGCAGATCGCCGGTGTCGAGGCGCTTGCCGATCAGGCCTGGCTGGATAGCGTGGTGGCGCGGGTCGCCGCCGGCCGCGGGCGTATCGCCGCAATAGCCGAAGCGAACGGGCTGAAGCCGCTGGCTTCGGCGACCAATTTCGTCACCATCGACTGCGGCCGCGACGGCGCCTTCGCACTGAAAGTGCTGCAGGCGCTGTTGTCACGCGACGTCTTCATCCGCAAGCCGATGGTGCCGGTTCTCGACCGCTGCATCCGGGTCACTGTCGGCCTCGACCACGAGCTCGACATCTTTGCCGAGGAACTGCCTGGCGCACTGGCGGCAGCGCGGGGGAACTGAAGAGCGCAACGCCGGGATTCCAGTGCTGCCCGCTATTTCTCCCCGAGCAGGCGCATGACGCGCTTCAAGGCGTCCGATAATTCGGCAGCCGCGTCATCGGCGAGGCCGGCCGTCAGCCGGGCGAGGTCGCGATCCGCCGCAGCCTGAAGCCTGGCGAGCTCAGCACTTCCGCGAGCGGTCAGCGACAGGATACGTCTGCGCCGATCGGCTGGGTCAGAGCGTGTCTCGGTCAGGCCAGCGGCGGCGAACCTCCTCAGGACGCGCGAGACATAGGCCGGATCGAGCCGGAGTTCGGCAGCGATTTCGGAGGCCGCCGGCCGGAGATCGAGGTGGAACGCCCGTGCAAGAAACCCTGCCTCACCGCCGCTATTGGCGACAGCGCGGGATCGGCCGCCCAATTCGAACAGCAGCCGCGCCTCGCCCAGCGTATAGGCGCTGTGCGTCAAGGTCAGGTCGAGCAGCCCGATCAGGCGCGTGTAGAAGCGATTGAAGCCACGTATCTCCGCGACAAGGGCATTCCGATCGGCCGGCATGTCGACCTCCTTCGGACGGACCGCTCCGTCAGGGCCATGATCGCCTATTATTTGACTTAGTCAATCATTAATGGAGACGCCGCCTATCTCGCACGTGAGGCTGGCGGATAGCGACCGGAGAGAGACCTTCGATGCACGTTGCGCGGTTGAATTTGCACGGCGATGCGCCAGACTCGACTCAGAGGATGGAGAGCGCGATGACCGACCGGACTGTACAGGTACGCATATACGGCAAGGTGCAAGGCGTCAGCTACCGGGTTTGGGCGCGGCGCGAGGCGTCGGCGCTTGGCCTTGCCGGGTGGGTGCGCAACGAAGTTGACGGCTCGGTGACAGCCTTGATCGCAGGGACCGGTGCGGCGGTCTCGACAATGATCGAACGGCTTTGGCAAGGGCCGCCGGGGGCAGCGGTTTCGAAAGTCGACGTCGAGGAGATCGAGGTTCGCGATATGTCCGCGGGTTTCAGGATTGTTGCCTAGCAAGGCATGATCCTGCTCATTCGCTTCCATCGCACAAAATTCTCCAGGGCGCAGATAGAGCAAATCTGAAGCCACCCTGCCCGGACATGCCTCGGTCCTTGAATTAATTGAACGTTTGTTTTATTGTCCGCGAAAAGGCGGCTTGTCATGGCGCGTACGACCGGTTCCGACGGAGAGAAGACCGAAGCTGCGGTCCGCGAGGCGGCGGTCAGCCTGATTGCGCGTCTCGGCTACGAGGCGATGTCGATGCGCCAGCTGGCGGCCGAGGTCGGCGTCCAGGCAGCGGCGCTGTACCGCTACTTCCCGACCAAGCAGGATCTTCTGTTCGTGCTGATGCATGAGCATATGGAAGGCTTGATCGAGGCGTGGCGCGCAACACGCCCTGTCGGTGCCGATCCGGCAGCGCGGCTTGCCGCTTATGTGGAAAACCACATCGCTTTCCATATCGAACGCCGCCACTCCACCCATGTCTCGAACATGGAGCTGCGCAGCCTGTCGCATGAAAAACTCACGCAGATCCTGCGCATGCGCACGGCCTACGAGAAGGAGCTGCGCGCCATCCTGCGCGACGGCGTCGAAGCGGGGTTATTCAGCATCGAAGACACCGGGCTCACCGCCATGGCGCTGATCCAGATGATGACCGGCGTCATCGTCTGGTTCCGGCCGGGCGAACGGCTGTCGATCGCCGAAGTCACCGCTACATATCTAGCAATGACAATGCGCCTTGTTGGAGCAAAGAGCGATGGCGCGAGGACGAGCCACGGCGCCGTGCGTCCATTCGAGCGCGCAACGGACGCTGCAGCACTTTGATTTCGCGCATGATCCCGATTTTCGCGGTCGTGCGCCGGGAGGAACGGCATGTACACGCATACGCTCAACTTCGGGCTTGACGAAGACATCGAGGCGCTGCGCGACCTGGTGCGGCGCTTCGCCCAGGAAAAGATCGCACCGATCGCCGCCGAGATCGACCGCTCGAACGAATTCCCGGCACATCTGTGGGCGGAGCTCGGCGGGCTCGGCCTGCTCGGCATCACCGCCGATCCCGATTTCGGCGGCAGCGGCATGGGCTACCTCGCCCATGTCGTGGCGATGGAGGAGATTTCGCGCGCCTCGGCCTCGGTCGGCCTCTCCTACGGCGCCCATTCCAACCTCTGCGTCAACCAGATCAACCGCTGGGCAACGCAGGCGCAGAAGGAAAAGTATCTGCCTTCGCTCTGCAGCGGCGAAAAAGTCGGCGCACTGGCGATGTCGGAATCGGGTGCCGGCTCCGATGTGGTGTCGCTGCGCCTGCGCGCCGAAAAGCGCAACGATCGCTATGTGCTGAACGGCACCAAAATGTGGATCACCAACGGGCCGGACGCCGAGACGCTGGTCGTCTACGCCAAGACCGATCCGGAACTCAATTCGCGCGGCATCACCGCTTTCATCGTCGAAAAGGCTTTTGCCGGTTTTTCCGTGGCGCAAAAGCTCGACAAGCTTGGCATGCGCGGCTCGAACACCGGCGAGCTGGTGTTCGAGGATGTCGAAGTGCCGTTCGACAATGTGCTGCACGAGGAAGGGCGCGGCGTCGAGGTGCTGATGTCGGGCCTCGACTACGAACGCGCCGTGCTGGCCGGCGGCCCGATCGGGCTGATGGCTGCGTGCCTCGACGTGGCGATCCCTTACGTGCACGAACGCAGGCAGTTCGGCCAGCCGATCGGCGAGTTCCAGCTGGTGCAAGGCAAGCTAGCCGACATGTATGCGACGATGAACGCGGCGCGCGCCTACGTCTATGCCGTGGCCGCCGCTTGCGATCGCGGTGAGACGGCCCGCAAGGATGCTGCCGGCTGTATTCTCTTCGCCGCCGAAAAGGCAACGCTGATGGCGCTCGACGCCATCCAGCTTTTGGGCGGCAACGGCTACATCAACGACTACCCGACCGGCCGGCTTTTGCGCGACGCCAAGCTCTACGAGATCGGCGCCGGCACCAGCGAAATCCGTCGCTGGCTGATCGGGCGGGAAATCATGGTGGAGGGCGCCTGATGGCGTCTTTTTGAGATTTTGCCAGAAGCCGCACGATGTGGCACACTTCGGAATATGTGCCACAACACGGGCGAGACGGACCATGGCTGGCAAAACGGGAAAGTCCGGATTTGACGAAGATCCGCAGGCACGGTTCGATGCCGGCGCTCGCCAACCACAGCTTCGTGCTCCGGCGAAACGCGAGCGTGTCAAGCTTGGCGAGGGCGGGCGCTTCGTCATTCCTGCCGCGATGCGCGAGGAGATGGGCGTGAAGCCTGGCGAGGACATGATCCTTCATGTCGAAAACGGCGAGCTGCGGGTAAGATCGTGGCTGCAGAATCTGCGACGCGTCCAGGCCGAATTGTCAGCGTTGAAACAGCCCGGTGAAAGCGTCGTCGACGAATTTCTGAAAGAGCGACGGGAAGAGCAGCGTCGAAGCGACAAGCGTCTCGACCGGCTTCACGCCGAAGGGACAACGGGAAAGCGGACGAAATGAAGCCCTACGTCATGGACAGTTCGGCGGCGCTCGCAATCCTGCTCAACGAGCAAGGCACCGACAATGCTTTGGGGTTCGCGCCGGACGCACAATGCAGTTCAGTCAATGCGGCCGAAATCATCGCCAAGCTGATCGACAAGGGACGCAGCATGGAACAGGCCGCGGACGACCTCGCCAGTCTCGGCATGCCGATCGCCGTTTTCGACGACGCGATGGGCATCGCCGCCGGGCAGCTTCGCCAATTGACGCGGCATCGCGGCTTGTCGCTGGGCGATCGGGCTTGCCTGGCGCTGGCAATTCGCGAGAATGCCATTGCCGTCACCGCTGATCGCGATTGGGGCGACCTCGATGTCGGCTGCAAGATCGAGCTGATCCGGTAGCGCCATGGCCCCCCTCACCTCTCAGATGTCGTCCGCCTCCGATTTCTTCCGCACCAATGCCGAGCGCATGCGGGCGCTGGTCGCCGATATTGCTGAAAAAGCCGCCGCCATCGAGCGCGGTGGCTCGGAAGAGGCGCATGAGCGGCACGTCTCCCGCGGCAAGCTCCTGCCGCGGCAACGCCTAGCCCAATTGCTCGATACAGGCTCGCCCTTCCTCGAAATCGGCCAGTTCGCGGCATGGTCGATGTATGGCGAGGACATCCCTTCGGCCGGCCTCATCGCCGGCATCGGCCGCGTCGAAGGCACCGAAGTGATGGTCGTCGTCAATGACGCCACGGTGAAGGGCGGCACCTATTATCCACTGACGGTGAAGAAGCATCTGCGTGCACAGGAGATCGCATTGCAGAACAATCTGCCTTGCGTCTATCTGGTCGACAGCGGCGGCGCCAATCTGCCCAACCAGGACGAGGTGTTTCCCGACCGCGATCATTTCGGCCGCATCTTCTACAACCAGGCCAACATGTCGGCCGCCGGCATTCCGCAGATCGCCTGCGTCATGGGTTCGTGCACGGCCGGCGGCGCCTATGTGCCTGCGATGTCGGACGAGACAATCATGGTGCGCAACCAGGCGACCATCTTTCTCGGCGGGCCGCCGCTGGTGAAGGCGGCCACCGGCGAGGACGTCACCGCCGAGGACCTCGGTGGCGCCGACGTGCACACAAGGCTTTCCGGCGTTGCCGACCACTATGCGCTCGACGACGAGCATGCGCTGGCCATATGCCGGCGTATCGTCAAAAACCTGAATCGGAACAAGACTGTAAGCCTTGCCTTACAGAAATCGATTCCGCCGCTTCACGATCCACATGAACTCTACGGCATCGTGCCGACGGATCTGCGCCAGCCCTACGACGTGCGCGAGGTAATCGCCCGCACCGTCGACGGTTCCGAGTTCGATGAGTTCAAGCAGAATTATGGCACCACGCTGGTCACCGGTTTCGCCCATCTCAGCGGCATGCCGGTCGGCATCGTCGCCAACAATGGCGTGCTGTTTTCGGAAAGCGCGCTGAAGGGCGCGCACTTCATCGAGCTGTGCTGCCAGCGCAAGATCCCGCTGATTTTCCTGCAGAACATCACCGGCTTCATGGTCGGGCGAAAATACGAGGCCGGCGGCATCGCCAAGGACGGCGCCAAGCTGGTCATGGCGGTCGCAACGGCCAAGGTGCCGAAGGTGACCGTGATCATCGGCGGCTCGTTCGGTGCCGGCAATTACGGCATGTGCGGACGCGCCTATTCGCCACGCTTCCTGTGGATGTGGCCGAATGCCCGCATTTCGGTGATGGGCGGCGAGCAGGCGGCAACGGTGCTTGCCGTGGTCAAGCGCGAAGGCATCGAGCGCAAGGGCGGGGAATGGAGCGCCGAGGAGGAAGCGAAATTCAAGAAGCCGATCCTGATGAAGTACGAGCACGAGGGACACCCGCTCTATTCGTCGGCAAGGCTCTGGGACGACGGCATCATCGACCCGGCCAAGACCCGCGAGGTGCTGGCGCTCAGCCTTTCGGCCGCGCTCAACGCCGAGATCGAGGAGACAAAATTCGGCGTGTTCAGGATGTGAGATGAGCGAAATCGGCCAGAGGATTCGCATTCAAACCGGCGACATCACGAAGCTGGCGGTCGATGCCATCGTCAACGCCGCCAACACCTCTCTTCTCGGAGGCGGCGGCGTCGACGGCGCTATCCACCGCGCGGCCGGCCCCGAGCTTGTGGCAGAATGCCGGACCTTGCATGGCTGCAAGGTCGGAGACGCAAAAATCACCAAGGGCTACAGGCTGCCCGCGCGCTACGTCATTCATACGGTCGGGCCGGTCTGGCAAGGTGGCAGCAAAGGAGAAGCCGAACTGCTCGCCTCCTGCTATCGCCGGTCGCTCGAAATCGCCGCCGCAAAGGACTGCCGGACGGTGGCGTTTCCTGCGATCTCGACCGGGGCCTACCGCTATCCGAAGGATCAGGCGACGCAAATTGCTGTCGGGACCGTGAGCGCCTTCATCGGCCAGAACATCGTTCCGGAAACCGTCATTTTCTGCTGCTTCGACGAGCCGACGACCGAACTGTATCAGCGGGTAGTTGCTGCACTCGGCAGGGTGTGACCCTGCGCGGGCGACAACCCACCACATCTCCAGACTATTTTTTGCTTCTCGATCTGGCCAGACGAAAGAATAACGGCTATTGATCATCGCAAATACCAATGGGGATTGGGCGAAGATGAGGCGGCGGGTTTTTCAGAGAACAACTGGGCATATACTTGCGGCGTTGCTTATATTAGCGACGCCTGGCATCAGTGCGGCGGAGTCGCTGGCGGGAAGCAAGGGCGAGACACGTTTCTATCCCTATTTGCCGCAGAGCCCGAAGGATCCGTGTACCAGGGCCTACAAGGCCTATGTAGCGGCCGGCGGCCATTCAGCCTATGCAACCACTCCGTATTCCCGGGTGCGTTTTCTGTACATCATCTGCGGCTCGCGCTTGAATGCACCGTCACAGCAAGCTGCCGAAGAATTGGCGTTGAAATCCTGTCAGGCCGCCCGCAGCAGTTACAGAGTTACAACAGGCGGCGGCTGCGAAATCGCTGCCTCCAAGTAGGCGAATATATTTCAGTGTTTGGGGTTTAAATGGGTTTGGCAATGAAATCTTTATCAATCAAGCGAGCAACCATGTCGGTGCTTGCACTGCTTGTGGCTTCTGCACCGAATGTCGGCGCCGCCGAATCGCTGGCTGGAAGCAAGGGCGACAGCCGCTTTCCGGTCTATTTTGCGCCGGGTACAATCGGAGGCTGCGGCCAGAATTACAAGGACTATGTGGCGGCTGGCGGTCACTCGGCCTATGCGATGACGCCATTCAACTGGGCAACCGAATTCACTATTTGCGGTGCTTATCTGAATGCAACATCCCAGAAGGCTGCGGAGGCGCTGGCGTTGAAATCCTGCCAGTCCGCGCGCAGCAAGTACAAGGTCACGACTGCAGGGGCCTGCGCCATAGCTGCCTCCAAATAGACCGACACTCGTCGGCCTTCGACGTATTCAATGGGTGGGAAAGATGAAATCTATAAGCGTCAAACAAGCAGTCTTCTCGCTGATAACCGGGTTGCTTCTAATCTCGAGCCCCAATGTCGGCGCGGCGGAATCGCTGGCTGGAAGCAAGGGCGACGTCCGCTTCTACCCGTATTTTCCGGCGACCGCGGATCGGCCATGCACCAAGGCATATAAGGCCTATGTGGCGGCCAGCGGCCATTCAGCTTATGCGACCACTCCGTATTCCCGGGTGCGTTCGTTGTACATCCTGTGCGGCTCGCGCTTGAATGCGCCCTCGCAAAAGGCTGCCGAGGATATGGCGATGAAATCCTGCCAGGTCACCCGCGACCGTTACAGGGTCACGACCGGGGGAGCTTGCGAAATCGCGGCCTCAAAGTAGGCAGGCCTCGCTTGCCTACCCTTTGACCGCCAGACTACAAAGCAGGGCATTGCCGCAGTTCGCGTGACGAGAATTCGCGCCGTTGGCGGCAGCTCTGCCTGTGGAGGCCCGATGTTCGCCAAGATCCTGATCGCCAACCGTGGCGAGATCGCCTGCCGGGTGATCCGCACGGCACGCAGGATGGGTGTGCGCAGCGTCGCCGTCTATTCCGACGCCGACGATCGCGCCTTGCATGTCGAAATGGCCGACGAAGCGGTGCATATCGGCGCCTCTCCCGCCAACGAAAGCTATCTGCGCGGCGACAAGATCATCGCGGCGGCCTTGGCCACAGGTGCCGAGGCCATCCATCCGGGCTACGGCTTTCTTTCGGAAAACCCCGAATTCGTCGACCAGGTCGCGGCGGCTGGGCTGATCTTCATTGGGCCGTCGGCGGCCTCGATCCGTGCCATGGGACTGAAGGACGCCGCCAAGCGGCTGATGGAAAAGGCCGGCGTGCCTGTCGTTCCGGGCTACCATGGCGAAGCGCAGGAGATCGTGTTGCTCGCCTCCAAGGCGCGCGAGATAGGCTACCCCGTCCTGATCAAGGCGCGCGCCGGCGGCGGCGGCAAGGGCATGCGGCGTGTCGAGCATCCCGATGATTTTTCTGAAGCACTGTCGGGCGCGCGGCGCGAGGCGAAAGCCGCGTTCGGTGATGACCGCGTCTTGGTTGAAAAATATGTCGACAAGCCGCGCCACATCGAAGTGCAGGTGTTTGGTGACAATTTCGGCAACGCCGTGCATCTTCACGAACGCGACTGCTCGGCGCAGCGCCGCCATCAGAAGGTGATCGAGGAAGCCCCTGCCCCCGGCATGACGCCGGCACTGCGCAAGGCGATGACGGAGGCGGCGGTGAAAGCCGCCAAGGCAATCCACTATTCCGGCGCCGGTACCATCGAGTTCATCGTCGATGCCTCGCAAGGTCTGAAGGCCGACCGTTTCTGGTTCATGGAAATGAACACCCGTCTGCAGGTCGAGCACCCCGTCACCGAAATGGTTACCGGCATCGACCTGGTCGAGTGGCAGTTGCGGGTAGCCGCCGGCGAAAAACTGCCGAAGACGCAGAGCGAGATCGCGCTCTCCGGCCACGCCTTCGAGGCGCGCATCTATGCCGAGGACGCGGCAAGAGGGTTTTTGCCGGCGACCGGCACCTTGCACCATTTGAAATTTCCGCAGCCGGCACCGGAGGGTGCGACCATGCGCGTCGAAACCGGTGTACGCGCTGGCGATGCGATTTCGCCGTTCTACGATCCGATGATCGCCAAGCTGATCGTTCATGGCAAGGACAGACGGACGGCGCTCACAGCGCTTGGCGCGGCACTGTCGCAGACCGAAATCGCCGGCTCGACGGTCAACACTGGCTTTCTTGCCGCGCTGGCCGCTGATGCGGATTTTGCGGCGGGCGATGTCGATACCGGCCTGATCGCCAGGCACCAGCAGGCGTTGACGGCGGTTCCGCCGCCGAGCGGTGAGACGATTGCCGCCGCGGCACTTGCCGCGTCCGGTGCGCGCGACTTGCCGTCCTCGGACGATCCCTGGTCGTCACTGGCCGGCTATGCGCATTTCCACGCTGTAGCGCGGAGCACCCTGCTGAAGTTTGGCGAGCAGGAGATCGGCGCGCGCGTGTCGGTGCGGCCGGACGGGCGGTTCGAGGTGGCGCTGGATGCGCCCTATGACAGCGTCAATTCGCGGGATCTCCGCGCGGCGCCTCGCCTCGCCCGCTGGCCGGGCCACGTCACGGTCTTCGATGGTGCAATCGGCTACGGTTTTGCCGTGCCGGATCCGCTGGCCCGAGCCGACGAAGCCGCCGCCGCTTCCGTCAGCCTGCGCGCTCCAATGCCCGGCCTGGTCAAATTGGTGCGTGCAGCCAAAGGCGAGTCCGTGATCAAGGGCCAGCCGCTGCTGATCCTGGAGGCGATGAAGATGGAGCACACCATTGCCGCGCCCCATGACGGGGTTATCGCCGAGATTGCTGCCGAAGGCGCGCAGGTAACCGACGGCACCGTGCTGGTTCGCTTTGCCGAGGAATCTCAGTTGACTGCTGTTTCCCTATCCACGAAGTGATCTCGAACGCGTGACAAAGGCGTCGCCAAAAACAATATGGCCGGGTTTGACCCCGGCCATGTTCGATTACAGCAGCGCGTCTTACGGCGCCGCGGCCATCACGGCTGGATCGGCGCGTATTTGCCGTCATGCCACTGGTTGATGTCGTAGCTCGCGTTCTTGAGGTCGCCCTTCTCGTCGAAGGTGACCGAGCCGACAACCGTGCTGATCGGCTGACCGTTCTTTAACGCTTCGGCGACTCTTGCCGGATCGTCGCTGCCGGCGCGTTTGATGCCTTCGGCGAAGGCCTGGATCACCGCATAGGAAAACAGCGTGAAGCCCTCCGGCACGAAGCCGCCGGCCTTGATCTTGGCGATGGCTTCCTTGGCTTCGGGCTTCGCCTGCGGGTCCGACGGGAAGACGAACATGGTGCCTTCGCCGGCCGGACCGGCAACCTGCCAGAATTCCGGCGAAGCGATCGAGTCCGGCATGATCAACTGGAACTTGAGGTTCTGCTCCGCCGACTGGCGCAGGATCAGGCCGGCTTCGGGGTGATAGCCGCCGAAATAGACGACGTCGGCTTTCAGCTCCTTGAGCTTGGTAACAAGAGCGGAATAGTCCTTCTCGCCGGCGTTGATGCCCTCGTAGAGGATCTCTTTGAGACCGTTCT
Source organism: Mesorhizobium sp. M0185 (assembly GCF_040322175.1). NCBI lineage: Bacteria > Pseudomonadati > Pseudomonadota > Alphaproteobacteria > Hyphomicrobiales > Phyllobacteriaceae > Mesorhizobium > Mesorhizobium sp. M0185. The sequence continues at coordinate 115,328 of NZ_JAMYSY010000016.1, forward strand.
GGTTCATCGTTGCCTTGACGGCATCGGCCACACCCTGCCCATAGGCGCTCTTGTCGTGCATGATGACGACGTTCTTGCCGGCATATTTCTTGGCGATCCATGGACCGATGAAAGCGCCCTGCGCATCGTCGCGCGTATAGAGGCGCATGATCGTCGGCCAGCCGGCCTTCGCCGCTGCGTCGGTTAGTACCGGGTTCGAGGAAGCCGGACTCATCATAAGCGCACCGGCTTCGGCGTAGACGGCGGAGGCCGGGATGCTGGAGCCCGAGCAGGCGTGGCCATCGATGAACTTGACACCATTGGCGATGATGCGGTTGGCGACCGAAACCGCCTGCTTCGGATCGCACTGGTCGTCCTCGATGTCGAGCTTGATCTGGCGGCCGTCGACGCCGCCCGCCGCGTTGATCGCGTCGGCGGCGGCTTGCGCGCCCTGCTTGAACTGATCGCCGATGGTGGCAAGCTGACCGGTCATCGGTCCGACCACCGAAAAGGTGATGTCGTCGGCGAAGGCGACCGGCGCGGTCATCATCAGGCCAAATATGGCTGCGCTCAAAATACTGAATTTCTTCATGGTGACACAACTCCTCCATTCTCGCGCGACCATCCCGGCCGCGCCTCTTCCAGAGTGGCGGGAGAATTTCATCCTTCACCGGGGCTGTCTAGACGCATCGTCGGCACTCGATTGGGCCTGCAATACGCAGTCCCAAAGACAAAGCCGCGCCAGCCTTGTTCCGGCCGGTCGCGGCTTTTGCCATGAGCTTCCCAACGCATCGGCGCCAGGACCCGCTCGCCTTCCCTGTCTATTGCACAGCTTGCCGCCGTGTTCTTGATCTTGTTGGCTCAGCCGTCTTGCGCCGCCTTGATTTTTCGAGCCCGGCCCTCTGCGCGGCCTTGACCCGAAGCGTCCCTGTTGTGAGGTCAGTACCCTTGTGAAGTCGATGCCGGCGAATTCAGTGCATCGTCATCCATTCGCGAGCTTCGCGCAGCGCCTTGGCGATCTCGACCTTCGACATGGCGGCAGACAATTCGGAGCGCAGTTCCGCGGCGCGGGCCGAACCCTTGATCGCGGCGATGTTGAACCATTTGTGGGCGGCGACGACATCGGTCTCGCAATCGCGGCCAGTCGCATACATCATGCCCAACTCGAAAAGAATATCGGCCTGGGCAGTTGCCCCCATGGCGCCGAAGCCGGCTTCAAGCATTTCAAAACGTGCCATTTCAAATCCCCTGTTCTGGCTCCCGAGAGCTGTCTCCGTCTGTCCCTCGGTGTCCTTGATTACCGTCGGGGGCGGCCGCTCTTTCGATGCTTTCGAGAATGCCCCGGAGGCTTGAATCCGTCGTTAAATGGCGTGCTTAATTTGAGGAAAACAAAGCTAAAACAAGAGGTAAACGCGAAAATTCGTTAAGGATACAAAGCCAGCAATCGCGCCGGTTTGCACAAGATTTGAAGAAAACTTGCGAGGCGCGGATCAAGACTCCGCTAACCACAGAAGACAAAGACGTGTGCGGCCCGTTTCATTTTTCGCCGGCGCGGCCGTTCGGGAGCGGGCAAAAACCCGCAACCCTTCCGTCGCGGCACCGCTTTTGTTTTTCCAGGAGCTGGACTAGCTTACGTTTGCGTAAGGGGCAGACACCCGGGACGGAGCCCGATTGGACTTACCTGAGGGAGGAAAGACATGTTTCGACAAGTGAGCCTGGCCCTCGCGGCCGCAATAATGATGACCGGCGCGGCATGGGCCGATCCGATCGAAGGCAATTGGAAAACGCAAGCCGGATCGACTGCCGCCATTTCGGGTGGCGGCGGGGCATTTTCGATTACGCTCAAATCCGGCAAATTTGCCGGCAAGAACATCGGTTCACTGAAGGTTGCCGGCGACAACAAATATGCCGGCACCATAACCGACCCGGAAACCGACAAGACCTATTCGGGCAAGGCTTCGCTTTCCGGCAGTTCGCTCAAGATGAGCGGCTGCGTGCTCGGCGGGCTGATCTGCAAGAGCCAGACCTGGCACAAGCTCTGATCGTGCCCTTCCTGCCGGGGTGAGCGGGGCCAGTCGGCCCCGTTTTCATGTTATCGGTCTCGCAGCCATGGCGTCGCCATGGGTCGCTGCACTCAAAGCGGACCCTCTCAGAGATCATCAGCCATTTTTGAACCGCAGATGAACGCCGGGATCAGAGCCGGTTCAGCCGGGGCAAGGCATTGTCATGCGTGTTGAAGGAGACACCGCGCAATGCTTGCCCGCCGCTTCACCATCGTCTGCCTGCTGATGAGCCTGTTCGGCATGTTGTTCGCCGTCCTTGTCGCCGAAGCCGGCCGGCCGTCCCGCTCCTGGGACGTCGCCAGTTCCTGCCGACTCGGTTGCTTGAACCATCTTCACCACTGAAACGACAAAGAGCTGAACCTTTAGAGAAAAGCAAAACGCCAATGAACCGCCTCGCCGCCAACACCCTCAAGACGCTTCGGCTGCTGCCGCGCGCGGCGCTCATCGTGACTGTTCTTTCGGTACCGGTACTGGCCGTGCCGACGATGCGCACCAATGCCGGCTCGACGATCGAGGCGCCTGCGTTGAGGAAGTCAGGCCTCGGCTTTGTGCTGCTGGTTAGCCTGCAGCGCGGTTAGCAGACCGAAAAACGCCGACAGCGCGTATTGAGGCCGCCTTACCCCCTCCCAACCGCGCGTCCAACTCTCTATATTGGGTCATGGAAAAGCGAATCTATCCCCAAGCCATTGAATCGGTGGTCACGCCGGAGCCGTTTGGCCGGCAGAGCTTCAACGACGCCAAGAAGGCCGTCGCGGCCCTACAGGTGCTTTACGACCGCAACACCAAGTTCCTGCGCGATTCATTTGCCGCGCTCGCCGCGGGCGGTGACAACAATAAGCGCTACCGGGCCTTTTATCCGGAGATCGGCGTCACCACGAGTTCCTTCACACAAATCGACTCGCGGCAGGCCTATGGCCACATGCCGACGCCGGGGCATTTCTCAACCACCATCACCCAGCCTGCTCTTTTCGAAAGCTACCTCACCGAACAGCTTCGGCTAATCATGCGCAACCACGGCGTTCCCGTCACGGTTTCGGAATCGACCACTCCCATCCCGCTGCATTTCGCCTTCCTCGAAGGCACGCATGTCGACGGCGCTGCTGCCGAACGCATCAAACGGCCGATCCGTGACCTGTTCGACGTGCCGGATCTCGACGGCACCGACGACCAGATCGCCAACGGCACGTTCGAAGTGGCATTGGGCGAGGCACGGCCGCTGGCGCCGTTCACCGCGCAACGCATCGACTATTCGCTGCACCGGATGTCGCATTATACGGCGACCAGTCCCCAGCATTTCCAGAACTTCGTGCTGTTCACCAACTACCAATTCTACATCGACGAATTCGTCGCCCGTGCACGCGAATTGATGGCCAATGGTGGTGATGGATATGTCGAGTTCGTCGAGCCGGGCAACATCGTGACCAAAGCAGGGGACGGCGCGCCCGGTGAGGGTGCTGCGCCGCCTCGCCTGCCGCAGATGCCGGCCTATCATCTGAAGAAGCCGAATCATGGCGGCATCACCATGGTCAATATCGGCGTTGGGCCTTCCAACGCCAAGACGATCACCGACCATATTGCGGTGCTCCGGCCGCATGCCTGGGTGATGCTCGGCCATTGCGCCGGCCTGCGCAACACGCAGGCGCTCGGGGATTATGTGCTGGCCCATGCCTATGTACGAGAAGACCATGTCCTCGACGACGATCTTCCGGTCTGGGTGCCGATCCCGCCGCTAGCCGAAATCCAGGTGGCTCTGCAGGAAGCGGTCGCCGAGGTCACCGGGCTTTCCGGATATGATCTCAAGCGCATCATGCGCACTGGCACCGTCGCCACTATCGACAACCGCAATTGGGAGCTGCGCGACCAGCGCGGGCCGGTCCAGCGGCTGTCGCAGTCGCGGGCGATCGCGCTCGACATGGAATCGGCGACGATCGCAGCCAACGGCTTCCGCTTCCGGGTGCCCTATGGCACGCTGCTTTGCGTATCCGACAAGCCGCTGCATGGCGAATTGAAGTTGCCGGGCATGGCGACCGAGTTCTACAAGCGGCAAGTAGCGCAGCACCTGACCATCGGCATCAGGGCGATGGAGAAGCTGGCTGAAATGCCGATGGAGCGACTGCATTCGCGCAAACTCAGGAGCTTTTCGGAAACTGCCTTCCAGTAAATGCCGAATCGCATGTGTCGGTCCAGGTCAGGACATTTCGTCATCTTGATTGAGCCGCACTTCTGCCGATAGACAAGGCGATGGCACGTGTTCGGGACATGACGGTTGCGCTCGCATTCGTCGCAATGCTTGCACTCTCGGCCGCGCTGGTGGCCGGGTTCTTCGGATCGCTGCATCCGGCCCTCGATTCCTTTGCTCATTTCCGCGTCCATTTTTCGGTGCTGATGGCGCTTTGCGCGCTGCCGCTGCTCGCCACCTCGTTTCGCCTGCAGGCCGCGGCCGCATTGCTGTTTGCGATAGCCTCCTTTGCCACCACGTCGAATGCCTTGCCGCTTTCGCGGCTATGGCAGGTGCAGGCCGCCTACGAAGCCAAACCCGGTGACGAGCCAGTCTACCGCCTGCTGCAGATGAACCTCAGGTTCAACAATCCAACACCTGAGAAGGTGCTGTCGCTGATCGGCCGGACCCAGCCTGATGTGATCACCCTCGACGAGGTGTCCGAGATGTGGAAGGCAAAGCTTGGGCTGCTATCCGGCGCCTATCCCCACCGGATCCTCTGCCCATATCCCAATGGCGTGTTCGGCGTTGCGCTGCTGTCCAGACGACCGTTTGCCATAGGCACGGAGCCGCACTGCGACAGCCGCGGCGCGATGGCGATCGCCACGGTCGATTTCGGCGGAACCGACGTCGATGTCGCCGCCATCCACCTCACCTGGCCATGGCCGCACAACCAATCACGGCAGATTGGAGGGTTGTCTGGCGAAATCGCCTCGCTTGGCGAGACGTCAATCCTGGCAGGCGACTGCAACGCAGCGCCATGGAGCGCCGCCGTCCGGCGCGTCGCATCGCTTGGCAAGCTGACTGTAATGCCGTCGGTCGGGCCGACCTGGCTCTACAGAAGGCTGCCGGATTTCCTGCGCTTCGCCGGACTGCCGATCGACCAGGTTTTCAGCAAGGGTGCCATCGTTATCCGTTCGGCGTCGACCCTTGAGGACACCGGCTCAGACCATCTGCCGGTGCTGGTGGAGTTTTCGCTACGGTCGGATGAACAAAAGCCGCTCGACGAGCACCAGACGGCGACCGCGCTTGCGGCGCTGCCTGGCGGGACGCGAAGCTGAAAATCCGCAGTCCAATCTCGACCTGGCTTATTACTGGCCCACAAAAGCGCGGATGAGGTGCTCGACAGGGCCGCCGTCGCGATGCTCGTGCGCATCGAAGGCGATCTGCTTTGCCTCGTATTCGGCATAGATGGCATTGATCCGGCGCTTTGCCTCGCGACGTGCCTCGAAACAGTGCGGGTCATCACCGACTGTCAGCCCTCGAACCGACTTTTCGGTGGCCCGCATCATCTGTCTGGCGATGCGGCCATGGCTCTCTTCATGGGCGCGGACGCCAGCGAAGAACCGCTTCCAGCGCTTCTGCAGCGCAGGCGACGTGGCTGAGACTAGTTTGGGATAGGTATAGAAGAGATTGAGCGTCCCGTTGGCCTGGCGCAGGCGGCAGACGCCGTTTTCCCGATGGGCGTCGAAGGTCCAATCATCGACGCTGTAGCCGGTCTGCGCGATGGCGTGGGTCATGAAGCCGTGCTTCGGCCCACTGCGATCCATGGCCTCGATCAGGGCCGCGCCGGTGGTTCCGGCAATGCTGTAAGTTCGTGTCTTGACCAGCACCTTAGTGCCGGCCAAGGCTGCAGGGGCGCACAATGCCCCGATCGCCACAACGCTCGTCAGAACTGCCAGGCGCATTTTTCCTTCCTCCCTGTCGCCGCAGAAAGGAAACACAGGCAGGCGGTTTATTCAACAATCCTACGGTTGCGCTGCTCCTCATCTTGTTTAGTCCGGAGCAAACCTTGTGACTTACATGTTCTGGTAGACCGGGCCCTCGCCGCCCTGTGGCGGCACCCAGTTTATGTTCTGGTTCGGGTCCTTGATGTCGCAGGTCTTGCAGTGCACGCAGTTCTGCGCGTTGATGACGAAGCGCACATCCTTGGCTGCGGGATCGGCGGCGGCATTGCCGTCCTTGTCGACCCATTCGTAGACTGCGGCTGGGCAATAGCGGGTCGAGGGCCCGGCAAAGACATCATGCTCGGAGCGCTTCTGCAGGTCCATGTCGGCGACGAGCAGGTGCACCGGCTCGTTTTCCTCGTGATTGGTGTTGGACAGGAACACCGAGGACAGCCGGTCGAAGGTCAGCACCCCGTCCGGCTTCGGGTAGGCGATCTTCTGGTGCGCGGCGGCCGGTTCCAGCGTCGCGTAGTCGGCCCTGCCGTGCTTCATCGTGCCGAAGGGCGAGAAGCCGAACAGCGTGTTCAGCCACATGTCGAGGCCGCCAAGGCCGACGCCGACAATGGTGCCGAAGCGCGACCATAGCGGCTTGACGTTGCGCACTTTCTTCAGGTCCTTGCCGATATCGGTGGCGCGCCAGGTGGCCTCGTAGGAGGCCAGCTCGTCATTGGTGCGGCCGGCGGCTATCGCATCACAGACATGCTCGGCCGCCAGCATTCCGGAGAGCACGGCATTGTGCGAGCCCTTGATGCGCGGCACGTTGACGAAGCCGGCCGCGCAGCCGATCAGCGCACCGCCGGGGAAGGACAGTTTCGGCACCGACTGCCAGCCGCCTTCGGTGATGGCGCGGGCACCATAGCCCAGCCGCTTGGCACCCTCGAACGTGCCGCGGATCGCCGGATGGGTCTTGAAGCGCTGGAACTCGTCAAAGGGCGACAGATAAGGGTTCTTGTAGTTCAGGTGAACGACGAAGCCGACTGCCACCTGGTTGTCCTCGAGATGGTAGAGGAAGGAGCCGCCGCCGGTCTTCATATCGAGCGGCCAGCCGAAGGAATGCTGGACAAGGCCCGGCCGATGGTTTTCCGGTTTGACCTGCCAGAGTTCCTTGAGGCCGATGCCGTATTTTCCAGGCTCACGACCGTCGGAAAGGTGGTGTTTGGCGATCAGTTGCTTGGCCAGCGAGCCGCGCGCGCCCTCGCCGATCAAGACATATTTGCCCATCAGCGCCATGCCCGGCGCAAAGCCCGGACCGTGCGCGCCGTCCTTCTCGACCCCCATGTCGCCGGTGACGACGCCGGTGACCGCACCGGCCTCGTTGTAGAGCAGGCCGACCGCGGCAAAGCCCGGATAGATCTCGACGCCCAGCGCCTCGGCCTTGGTCGCCAGCCAGCGGCAGACATTGCCGAGCGAGACGATGTAGTTGCCGTGATTGTTCATCAGCGGCGGCATCAGGATATTGGGCAGACGGAACGAACCGGCGGGGCCGAGAACCAGGAAATGGTCGTCGGTGACCGGTGTCCTGAAGGGATGACCCTCCTCTTCGCGCCAGCCGGGCAGCAGCCGGTCGATGCCGATCGGATCGACGACGGCGCCGGACAGGATGTGCGCGCCGACTTCGCCGCCCTTTTCCAGCACGACGACGGAAAGCTCGGGATTGACTTGCTTGAGACGGATCGCGGCGGCGAGGCCGGCCGGGCCGGCGCCGACGATGACCACGTCGAATTCCATGCTTTCGCGTTCGATATCGCTCATCGATCCCTCACTGGCTCGCTATTCCCGGCATCTTGCTGGCTCACGCGCTGCATAGCGCATCAAATAGCGACGGGAAACCGGCGCGGACGTGACAATACCGATTTCGTCAAAAAGTCGCGTCCTGCCGCGGTGACGAGCATCAATCTTCAATCCTATTCCGTTTGCACAGATATGTCGCACTGATGTTTTTAATTGTTCGACGGCTTGCTTATCGGCCATACTTCCCGCCATGCGCATATTCGGGCCGGCTGGCTTTTCATCGACGCGCTTTTTTTTCAGGCCCGGCCGGTTTTGCCGTGCGGCGCTCTTGGCGCTTCTGCCACTGACGGCCCTCGATGCCCGTGCCGAGCAGCAACTGGTCTGGGCGACCGGCGCCTATTCCTTTTCCGACGAGCGCGGCGGTTTCCGCATCACCGGGGCTTCCGGCATCGGCACGAAAGAGGATCCGCTGGTCATCACCGAAGAGCTGAATTCAGCGACGCCGGTAACGCTGGCCATTCGCACGACAAGGCCGATCCAGCCGTTCGGCAAGGCGGGAGACTTCGCTAATGGTCTGATGTATATGCGCATCGACGTGCTCAACAATAGCGGCCAAGCCTGGGTCGAGTTCCAGTTCGAACTCCAGGAGATCCTCGACCAGCCGAGCGTGTTCGGCGACGGCCTGTCGTTCGACCAGCGCAACAAAACGCCCGAAAATATCTGGTCGAGCAGCTACGCCGATTTCGACCGCAATTTCGAACCGTATGACCGCCTGCTGTTCAAGAACGGCAAGATCGACCCGCTGAAGACCGCCAGCTTCTATTTCCTGATCACCGACTACACGCCGCGCTGGACGTTCTATCTGGTGCAGGATCCGCGCATACCGTCGAGCTGAACTTGCAAATTTAAGCTCCGCGGCCGAATGTGAAACCATGACTGCCGCCCCCCACACTAGCCGAGCCGATCTCGCCGAGCTGCTGGCCTTCTACGCCAGCGCCGGCGTCGACGAGGCACTTGAAGAACAGCCGGTAAACAGGTTTGCAGAAGCCAGGCCGCCGGAGCGGGTGCCTGCGGCGGCCGCTCTGCCGGCCGGTGAAATTGCATCGCCTCATCGCTCGACGAGCGTGTCGCGCGCCGAAATGGGCGAGAGACCGAATACGGCACCGGCAGTGCGAACGTCCCCGGCCATGTCAACGGTGCCCGACGAGGCGCAGGCGGCATTGGCGCGGCAACTGGCGAGATCGGCGGCAAGCCTCGACGAGCTTCGCCAGCACATGGCGGCATTCAACGGCTGCAATCTTAAATTCACCGCCAAGAACCTGGTGTTCGCCGACGGCAATCCGACTGCCGCGGTGATGCTGGTCGGCGAAGCACCGGGCCGCGACGAGGACATAGAGGGCTTGCCGTTCGTCGGCCGCTCGGGCCGGCTGCTCGACCGCATGCTGGCCGCGATCGGTCTTGACCGGACATCTGCCTACATCGCCAACGTGATTCCCTGGCGGCCGCCGGGCAACCGCACGCCGACGCCGCACGAGACCGAGATCTGCCGGCCGTTCATCGAGCGGCAGATCGAACTGGTCAATCCGAAGGTGCTGGTCAATCTCGGCGGCCCGTCGGCAAAGACCCTGCTCAACACCTCCGAAGGCATATTGCGGCTGCGCGGCAACTGGCGCGTCCACACGACCCCGTCTGGCGTCGCCATTCCCGCCATGCCGACCCTGCATCCGGCCTATTTGTTGAGAACGCCGGCGCACAAGAAGCTGGCGTGGCGGGATTTCCTCGATGTGAAGGCGAAGTTGCGGGCACTTGGGTAACGGTGCAGAACGCGTCTTCCGTCCCCCCCTTGCGAGGAAGGAAGGGCGGCATCATGACCTCGCAGGTAATTGAAATGCGCCCACTGCCGGCCTAGTCATCTCGTCATGACAGCAGCCCAGATTTCCGCCGGCAGTCTCATTCGCGAATGGCGTACACGCCGGCGCATGAGCCAGCTCGACCTTGCTATGGAGGCCGAGATCTCGCAGCGGCATCTGAGTTTCGTTGAAAGCGGCCGCGCCGCACCCTCGCGTGACATGGTGCTGCATCTGGCGGAGCAGCTTTCGATCCCGCTCAGGCAGCGCAACCAGCTGCTGCTGGCCGCCGGCTTCGCCCCGAGCTTCAGCGAACGACCACTTGACGATGCCTCGATGGCACCGGCGATGGCGGCGGTCGAGACCGTGCTCAAGGCGCACGAGCCGTTCCCGGCGCTTGCCGTGGACCGGCATTGGAACCTGGTGTCGGCGAACGCCGCCATCGGCCCGTTCTTCGCCAATGTCGCCGACGCCTCCCTGCTGAAGCCGCCGGTCAACGTTTTGCGCCTCAGCCTGCATCCCGGCGGCATCGCGCCGCGCATCGTCAACCTTGCGGAATGGCGGACGCATCTTCTGGAGCGGCTGAAGCGGCAGAACGACGCTGCCGCCGATCCGGTTCTGGTCGAGCTCGAGCGCGAGCTTCGGGCCTATCCGTCCGGCCTTAAAAGCAGCCGGCCGGCGCCGGTCGAACCGAACGCGATTGTCCATCCGCTCAAGCTTGCCCATGACGACGCGGTGCTGTCGTTCATCAGCACCATCACCGTGTTCGGCACGCCGCTCGACGTGACGCTGTCGGAGCTGGCGATCGAATCTTTTTTCCCCGCCGACGAGCAGACGCGGGCGGTGCTGATGCGGCTGGCGAAAGAGCGGACCGACGCAGCGGGCTGATCACCCTTCCGGCGCGACGGCCTTGCGGGTGCGGGTGCGTTCGAGACCCAGCTGGCGCTCGCGCCAGATGATGAAAATCCCCGCCGCAACCACGATCATGCCGCCGACCAGCATGTTGATCGTGGCGACGTCGCCAAAGACCAGATAGCCGACGACGACGCCGAGGATCATCGAAGTGTATTCGAAAGGTGCTACGACGGAAGCCTCGGCATGGCGATAGGCCGAGGTCATCAGGATCTGGCCAAGCCCGCCGCAAAAACCCGCGGCAATCAGAAGCCCCGCCTGTGCTGGCGTCAGCGCCTGCCAGCCGAATGGCAGCGAAAGCAGCGCCATGACGCTCGCGGTTACCGAAAACCACAGCACGATGGTCGCCGTCCGCTCGCTCTGGACGAGGTTGCGAACCAGGAGCATGGCGATGGCCGAGATCGCCGCGGCTATGAGGGCGGCGATGACGCCAAGCACCTCCTGATCGCCAAGGGCAGCGCCCGAACTGAGCAGCGTCAGTTCCGGCCACGAGATGATCAGCACCCCGACCAGGCCGACGGCAACCGCACTCCAGCGATAGATGCGGATGGCTTCGCCGAGGAAGATCGAACTGAACACCACGACCAGCAGCGGCTGCGCGTAGTTCAGTGTGATCGCCTCCGGCAGCGGCAGCCGCGTCAGCGCGAAGAAGCCGAGCCCCATGGCACAGACACCGACGACGCCGCGCGCAATGTGGTTGAGCGGGCGCTTTGTCGAAAAGGCGGTTCCGAGTTTTCCCTGGAAGGCGAGGAAGGCGATGATCGGAAAAATGGCAAAGAAGGAGCGGAAGAAGACGATCTGGCCCGCCGGCACGGTGCCTGCCGCCTTGATGCAGGACGACATGCCGACGAAGACCGCCACCGATACGATCTTGAGCAAGATCCCGGTCAGCGTGCTGTGCTCGCCGGCAAGGTCGCCAGCTGCAAGCACTGGCAAATCCGGTCTGGCTGTCACGCCCCTTTTGCTTCCTCGATCGCCGCCCAGATGCACGCCGGCGTTGCCGGCATGTCGATATGCCTGATGCCGTAGGTGCGGTAGTCCGCGTCGGTCACCGCATTGAGCGCGGCAGGCGTCGACCCGATCGTACCCGCCTCCCGCGCGCCCTTGATGAAGGCCACATCCTCGCGACGCAACACAGAGGCGCTCGTTCCGAATTTCGGCGTGACGACGGTCATGGAAGCCTCGCGATGATGCTTGGGAAATGATCGCCTGAAATAGACGTCGCTGCAGTTTTGTCGAGGGAGCGTTTCGTGTAAAGAGCGCAGACTTCAAATTATTTGGACCAGCGGACCCGCCCGCCGCACCCGGATCGACAGGAAAAATCAAGGAATGCGCACAGATACCGGCCAGGTCTTCAAGCTCGAAGACTATCGCCCCAGTGATTATCTCATTCCGGAAACCAGCCTGACTTTCCGCCTTTCGCCTGAAGCAACGCATGTGACCGCCGTGCTGACGGTCGAACGCCGCGACGGGATTGCGGCGTCGGTGCCACTGGTGCTGGATGGCGACGGGCTGACGCTCCGCGGCATCGCCATCGACGGCCAGGAGCCGAGCCCTGCGGATTTTCTCGCCACGCCCGATCAACTGACAATCATCAGCCCCCCTGCGACAAGGTGCTTCCAGCTGAGAATTGAAACCGTGTTGGCGCCGGCGCAGAACGAGGCGCTAATGGGCCTCTATCGCTCGAGCGACGTCTATTGCACACAATGCGAGGCCGAAGGCTTTCGCCGCATCACTTATTTCCTCGACCGTCCCGACATCCTGTCGGTCTATACGGTCCGCATCGAAGCTCAGCGCCGTGAGGCGCCGCTGCTTTTGTCCAACGGCAACCCGGCCGATGGCGGCGAGCTTGCCGGCGGCTGGCACTATGCGGTCTGGCACGACCCCTTCCCCAAGCCGTCCTATTTGTTTGCGCTGGTGGCGGGCGACCTCGGCAAGATCTCGGACAGTTTTGTCACCCTGTCTGGCCGCAAGGTCGAGCTCGGAATCTATGTCGAACCGGGCAAGGAGAGGCTCGCCGGCTACGCCATGGACGCTTTGAAACGGTCAATGAAATGGGACGAGAAGGCATTCGGCCGCGAATACGACCTCGATGTCTTCAACATCGTCGCCGTGTCCGACTTCAATATGGGCGCAATGGAGAACAAGGGCCTCAACATCTTCAACGACAAGTACGTTCTTGCCGACCAGGAAACTGCGACCGACGCCGATTTCGCCAATATCGAAGCCATCATCGCGCATGAGTATTTCCACAATTGGACAGGTAACAGAATCACTTGCCGCGACTGGTTCCAGCTTTGCCTGAAGGAAGGGCTGACGGTTTTCCGCGACCACGAATTCTCGGCCGATCAGCGCTCGCGCGCCGTCAAGCGCATCGCCGAGGTGCGTACGCTGCGCGCCCATCAGTTTCCCGAGGACCAAGGGCCGCTGGCGCATCCGGTCCGGCCTCGCCGCTACCGCGAGATCAACAATTTCTACACGGCGACGGTCTACGAAAAAGGCTCGGAAGTCGTGCGCATGATCCATACCATCCTCGGCGCCGAGACGTTTCGCGCCGGCATGGACCTCTACTTCGAACGTCACGACGGCCAGGCGGCGACGATCGAAGACTTCATCAAAGTGTTCGAAGACGTCTCAGGTCGCGACCTGTCGCAGTTTTCGCTGTGGTATCGTCAGGCCGGTACGCCGAACCTGACCGTCAGTTCGGCGTATAATCCGGCGGCGCGGGAATTCACGCTCGAAATCGAGCAGTCGGTGCCGCCAACACCGGCGGAAAGCCGAAAGCGGCTGATGCACATTCCGCTTGCCTTCGGCCTGGTTGGCGCCGGTGGCGAGGCGATAGCCCATAGCGGCGTCGAAGGGGCGAATGTCGAGGACGGTGTCATCCATATCCGCAAACGCCGCCATGTCGTCAGGTTTTCCGGGATTGCCGACCGTCCAGCCATGTCGCTCAACCGCGGCTTTTCGGCGCCGGTGACGCTTTCGGTCGAGCAGCGGCCCGACGACCAATTTTTTCTGGCTGGCCACGACAGCGACGCCTTCTCGCGCTGGCAGGCATTCAACACGCTTTTGACCGATGCGCTGATTGCAGCCTTCCGCCAGATCCTGGACCACAAGCGACCCGAGTTCAGCGCCCGGCTGACCGGGCTTGCCGGCAAGACAGCCGGCGACGAAGCGCTCGAACCCGCCTATCGGGCACTGGCGCTGGCGCTGCCCGGCGAGGCCGATATCGCCCGCGACATCGGCAAGAACATCGACCCCGACGCCATTTTCGCGGCGCGCGAGGCGCTGGCGGTTGCGATCGCCGAGGCCAACCGCGAGATATTCTCCAAATTTTACGATCGGCTCGCCGACACTGGTCCGTTCAGCCCGGATGCGACCAGTGCCGGGCGACGAGCGCTGCGCAATGTCCTGCTGGACTATCTCTCCTTGCTGCCGGGAGGTGCGGGACTCGCTGCCGGGCACTTCCAATCGGCGACCAACATGACGGATCGTGCCGCGGCGTTGACCGTTCTTGCGCACCGTCACCATGGCTCACCTGAGGCGACCATGGCACTGGCCGATTTCGAGGCGAAATATGCAACCGATGCGCTGGTCATGGACAAATGGTTCCAGACCCAGGCCAGCGTGCCCGGCCCGCAAACCGTGGACGCGGTGCGCGCCTTGACCAGCCACCCGGCGTTCTCGATGGCCAACCCGAACCGGGTACGGGCACTCATCGGTACGTTTTCCAGCGCCAACCAGACCGGCTTCCATCGCGCCGACGGCCAAGGCTACCGGCTTTTTGTCGAAACGGTGCTGCAGGTCGAAAAACGCAACCCGCAGGTGGCCGCCAGGCTGGCGACAGCGCTCAGGTCGTGGCGCTCGCTCGAACCGGTGCGGCAGGCCAAGGCAAGGGAGGCGTTGCTTTCGATCGCCAATACCGAGAAGCTGTCGGCCGATTTGCGAGACATCGTCGAGCGTACCCTGGCGTAAGCGACCTCCCGTTCTCCCCTTGTGGGAAAAAGGGAAGACCACCCGAAACCCCCATTATTTTAGTCGATTTTTAATCTTTTTTCGCCGCGCCTCTGGACAAGGCGAATCACCTTTGATTCTTTAGTGACGATTCGGAAGTGCGGCGTTGCCGGATCGTCAAGCGGGACAGAAAATCGGGGAGTGCCATTTATGGCGAAGGCGGACGCGTGGGGCGCGCCCGGTGGGACGGCTTTTGGGCGGCGCGAGGCGCGAAGCAACGGTCTCGCGGGCAATACGCGGCTCATCGCCGAACCTGCCTACCGACGGCTGCTGGCAGCCGAGCCGCTGTTGCGGCGATCGATACCAGCCCTCATCATCATGTTTCTGTTGATCATCGCAGTACTGCGCTTTCTGTCACTGATGAACGAGCGCGACGAGATCGAGCGCGACGCCAAGGCGATCCTTGCGCTGGCCGCCGGCCAACTGGCCAGTTCGATCGCCGACGCGACCATGGTTTCCGCGCCCGGCGCGATCCAGGACCTGCTGGAGAGCACCGGTCGTCAGGGCGCGATGGGCCGAAGCCACGTACTGGCGATCACCGATAGCGCCTTCAAGATCATTGCCGTATCGCCGCAGTCGATGCACTGGGAGGGGCGATCGCTCGATGGCGTCGTGCAGGGCGGGCAGCCGCTGTTCATGTTCGGCGACCGCGCCGGGGTAATGGAAGTCAACATCGGCGGACAGGACTGGTACGCGGCAGTGAGCCTGGCGAATGGCCGAAGGGGTGCCGCGGCAGCGTTCGTGCCGCAGGAGGCAGTTTTTGACGCCTGGCGCAAGACGGTCTCACTCAACGTCACGCTGTTCGTGCTGACGGCCGGCGTGCTGATCATCATCCTCTACGCCTATTTCGGCCAGGCGGCGCGCGCCCAGGCCGCCGATCGCATCTATCTCGAAGCCCACCAGCGCATCGACATGGCGCTGGTGCGCGGCCGCTGCGGCCTGTGGGATTGGGACATGGTGCGCGGCAAGATGTACTGGTCGCGCTCGATGTACGACATGCTGGGCTACGAGCCTTGTGACACGATGCTGTCGTTCGGCGAAGTCGATGAAATCATTCATCCCGAGGACGGCGATTTGTTCGAACTCGCCAACAGGATCGTCGCGCGCGAGATCGACCATATCGACCAGGTGTTCCGGATGCGCCATGCCGACGGGCAATGGGTTTGGATGCGCGCAAGAGCACACGTTATCGACCCGGAAGCGCCGGAGATCCAGCTGATCGGCATCGCCGTCGACGTCACCGAGCAGCGGCATCTGGCGCTGCGCTCCGAAGCGGCGGACCTGCGCCTGAGGACGGCCATCGAAAACATCAACGAATCTTTCGTGCTGTGGGATTCGTCCGAGCGCCTGATCATGTGCAATTCCAAATACCAGCAGGACAACGGCCTGTTGGATCGCGACGTGATGCCGGGCGCTCCGCGCGCCGTTCTGGAGGAACGCATGCTGGCCTTCGCCTCGGAGCGGCGGCTTGCCAACACCAACGGACCGCAGGGAGGCGTGACCTTCGAGCGCCAGCTTGCCGACGGCCGCTGGCTGCAGGTGAACGAGTTGCGGACAAGGGACGGCGGTACCGTCTCCGTCGGCTCCGACATCACCCAGATCAAGCTGCACCAGGAGAAGCTGGTCGACAGCGAGCGCCGGCTGATGGCGACAATCCATGACCTCAGCCTTGCCCGCCGCGCGGAAGAAGAACGGGCTCGTGAGCTCGTCGAACTCAATCGCAAATACATGAAGGAAACCGAGCGCGCCGAAGCGGCGAACCGGGCTAAATCCGAATTCCTGGCCAACATGTCGCACGAGTTGCGCACCCCGCTCAACGCGATCATCGGCTTCTCGGAACTGATGGAACGGGGGCTGTTCGGGCCGCTGGGTTCGCCGCGCTACGAAGAGTATGCCACCGACATCAACGGCAGCGGCAAATATCTTCTCGGTGTGATCAATGACATCCTCGACATGTCGAAGATCGAGGCCGGCCAGTTCGCCCTGGATCAGGAAGAAATCGATCTCTGCCCGCTCATCAGGGAGACGGTTCGCGTCGTTTCTCTGCAGGCGGCGGAAAAGTCGATCACCGTCGAAACCCGCATCGCCGATTCGCTGACGCTGTTCGCCGACCGCAGGGCGATCAAGCAGATCCTCATCAACCTTCTGTCCAATGCGGTGAAGTTCACCGGGCAAGGCGGCCACATCTCGGTCAGAGCCCGCAGCATTTCCAGCGCGCTGATCCTGACGATCGAGGACAATGGCTGCGGCATCCCGAAGGCGGCGTTGAGCAAGCTCGGGCGGCCATTCGAACAGGTGCAAAACCAGTTCTCCAAGAGCCATGCCGGCTCCGGCCTCGGCCTCGCCATCTCGCGCTCGCTGGCCGAGCTTCAGGGTGGCGCGTTGAAGATCCGCTCGACCGAAAGCGTCGGAACGATCGTCTCGGTACGCATCCCGATCAAGAAAGCCCCGCAGGCGGTCAGGGCCGCTGCCTGAATGACAAAATAACGCTCCGGCGGCTCGCACCGCCGGAGCGTTATCAATTCTCACTGCATGCCGTCACTGCCATCATTGCCCTCGCCGTCCCATTGGCGGTGACCGCCGGGACCCTTCGGCAGTTCGTTCTTCTCGATTTTCCCGTCATTGTCACGGTCGAGCATGGCGAAGACCTTCTTCTGGCGGGTTGTGATGTCATCGGCGGTCAGCGTGCCGTCGCCCTTGGTGTCGTAACGGGCGATGATGCGCCTGGCCATCTGCTCGAAGCGTGCTTTCTCCAGCGCGTCGGCGAGCTGTGCCACGGTCAGCTTGCCGCCATTGTCGGCGACCATCTTCTTCAGCCGCGCGTTCATGGCGTCGGAGAACTGGTCGAAGGTGATGGTGCCGTCATTGTCCTTTATGACCTTGCCGAGGCGCATCATCATTCCGTCGCGCGGCCCGGCCCCGGAGTGCTCGTCTGCATAGGCAGCGGTGCCGACGGCGCCGGCCAGGGCTGCGAAAACGAGTGCAAGTCTGGTTGTCTTTCTCATGGTCTTCTCCTGTTGCATCGTCACCCCCGATGCTAGAGCGGCGGACCTTCAATCCCCCGCTCTATCTCTTTGATTGAACATCGGAACCTCCCAAAGCAGGTCGCAATTTTGGGCCCGATGCTCTCGCCCGTACGGCTGGTTGCCGTCACGGTTGTTTCGCACGAAGCAGAAGGTCGAAATCCTTTCTGACCTTCTGCGACGTCTCCCCGACATGCGCTTCAAGCACCCCGAAATCCGGCAGGTCGGTGACGGCCAGAAGCAGATCCGAAAGCCCTGGCGGAACGTCGTCGCGTTCGAACGCGCCGGTGAGGCAAAGCCGTATCATCTGGGTCAGCGCCAGATAGAGCGAATAGGCATCCACCAGTTCCTGCCTGACCTGGGCGCTGGCGAAATCCGGCGCCAGGCGCGACAGGACCTCAGCCGTGCCGGTGGCCCTGCGGCCGGCTTCGATCTTTCCGGTGATCAGCGCAATCTGGGCAATGAATTCGAGATCGATGAGGCCGCCCGGGATCAGCTTGATGTCCCAGGGATCGCGCGGCGGCTTCTCCTTGTCGACCATGGCGCGCATCTCGGATGCCTCGGCCATCACCTTGGCTGGATCGCGCGGCAGAGCGAGCACTGCGGCAACCTCTCCCTCGACCTCGCGGCAGAGCTTGGCATCGCCGCCGATCGTGCGGGCGCGCGCCAGCGCCATGTGCTCCCATGTCCAGGCGTCCTGGCGCTGATATTTCTTGAAGGCGTCGACATGGGTGGCCACCGGCCCCTTGTTGCCGGACGGCCGCAGGCGAAGGTCGAGCTCGTAGAGCACGCCCTCGGCGGTCGGCGCGGAAACGGCGGCGATCAGCCGCTGTGTCAGCCGGCTGTAGTAATGCGAGGGGGCAAGCGGCTTGTCGCCGTCGGACTCCTCCGCATCGGCGTCGTGATCGTAGAGCAGGATGAGGTCGACGTCGGAGCCCGCCGTCAGTTCGCGGCTGCCGAGCTTGCCCATGCCGAGCAGCGCGACCCGGCCGCCGGCAATATAGCCATGACGCAAAGCGAATTCCGCCATCACCGCCTGCAATGCCGCCTCGATGGTCAGGTCGGCGAGATCGGAAAAAGCGCGGCCGGCGCGCGGCGGGTCGATCGACCCGGCAAGCAGCCTGACGCCGATCAGGAATTTTTGCTCCGAAGCAAAGATGCGCAGCCGGTCGAGCACGTCTTCATAGGCTCTGTCGCCTTCGAGGAAGGCGGCAAGGCGCGCCGACAGATAGGCGCGGTTTGGCAGTTCGCTCAGCAGCGCCGGATCGAGCAGCCCATCGAAGACATGCGGCCGGCGCGTGATGATGGCGGCCAGCCGCGGTGCCGCGCCCATGATAGTCGCCATCAGCTTCAGCAAAGCCGGATTCGACTGCAGCAGCGAAAACAGCTGGATGCCGGCAGGCAGGCCGGCAAGGAATTCGTCGAAGCGGATCACTGCCTCGTCCGCCCGCCGCGTCTGGCCGAAGGCTTGCAGCAGCGCCGGCGTCAGTTCGGTCAGCCGCTCGCGCGCTTCCGCCGACCTGGTGACGCGGTAGCGGCCGAAGTGCCAGCCGCGGATAACCCGGCAGATGTCGCTCGGCCGCTGGAAGCCGAGCCGCTGCAAGGTCTGCAAGGTATCGGGATCGTCGACGTCGCCGGTAAAGACCAGATTGCCGATGCCGGCCGAAAGCTCCGGCGCGGTTTCGAACAGCGCTGCATAGTGGCGCTCGACCTGGTGCAGCGCCGCGCGGAACGTTTCGGCAAAGCCTGCCGCATCGGCAAAGCCCAGCATGCGGGCGACGCGCTCCAGCCCCTCTTCGTCCTCCGGCAGGATATGCGTCTGCTGGTCGGCAACCATCTGGATGGCATGTTCGACGCGGCGCAGGAACCAGTATTGCCTGGTGAGCGCATCGCGCGCGTCGACGGTGATCCAGCCGCGCGCGGCGAGCTCGCCGAGCATCGGCACGGTCTCGCGGCCGCGCAGTTGGGGGAAGCCGCCGCCCGGCCTGGGTTGCGGGGGGGGGCACGAGCACGCGCTCGCGCGG
>NZ_JAMYSY010000017.1:0-129848 GCF_040322175.1 Mesorhizobium sp. M0185
TCCCTTGGATGAAGAGTTCCGTGGGCTTGACGTCCTTAGTCAAGACCCACTGGATATCGTTCACGGGATCGAGCCCGACATACGCGGACATGAGCGTCAGCCACATGTGTCGCGAGTTGTTGAAACCATCCACCCCCACCCTCTTACCCCGCAGATCCGTGACGCTGCGGATGCTCTCCTTGGCGATCAGTTCGAGGCATCCCGAGTGCAACCCGGTTAGCACCTTGATCGGCACGCCGGCGTCGATCGACGCGATCTGATTCGGCGGAAAGTTCACAGAGAAATCGGTCTCACCGCGTGCGATCCATTCCGATTGGTCGACGCTTCTGTCGGCTTCTACGTACCGAACGTCGGTGAAGCCATCTGCGCGCATCAGTTCTCCGGCGATGAACGCGCCTGCCCAGCAGTAGGAACCACCAACCCACCGCGGCAGACGAACCGTGGTCGTTTCCAACGGCGGTTCCGCGTGGAGTGACTCTGGAAGTCCGACGATACCGGCAGCGCCTGCCATTGCAGCGCCGGCCAGGAATCGGCGGCGGGTTTGGATGATCTGCATCAGAACGCTCCTCTTCCGATTGGCAAAAGGCAATACTGGCCGGAACCGAGCAAAAGAGGTTCGGCAGAGGCAGAGCGCGACGAGTGGTTGTGGAACCTAGCGCGCCTAGTCCGATGCGGGAGTCTTGCGCTCTCAGTCGCCGGCCCATGTATTAGCAACCGACGATATACCGACGATACGCCCAATTTGCGTAGGTTGCGAGCGCAAAACTTACTACGCCAATCCGCGTCCGAAGAACGATAGCGGACGTTCAGCGGGTGGGGCCGGCCGCAGTAAACTCGAAGTGGCCATTCGCAACCGCGCAAACGGTCTCCCACTGACAGCGAGGTGCTGGCGGGACGCCAAAAGCCGCAATTCCGCTGTCGGCCACGCCGCGCCCGAGACCCTCGGATCGTTTCTCCAATGGCCAATATTGGCCGAAGGAGAATGACGATGGGCATTTCACAATACGATCCGGCAGCCAAGGGGCGGCCGGTATGGAACGCTGGTCGGCAGGTCGGAGCCAAGCGAGCCCCGAAGCCGCGGCAGATGTGGGCAATCCGCTTCTTCCTCAATCGCGAAGGACGAATGAGGGATCATGCCTGCTTGACCTCGCGATCGACAGCAAGCTGCGGGGTTGCGACCTAGTGAAGATCAAGATCGGTATGCTTGTGGCGGGTCCGGAAATCCGGGCCCGCTTCAATGGTGGTTCAGCAGAAGACCGGCGACCGGTTCAGTTCGAGTATCACGTCAGATGCGCGAGCAAGTCTGTTGGCATGGCTTGAGAGACGTAGCGGAACAGTGGACGACTTCGCGTTTCCCAGTGGTGTTGATGCCGCCGCGCATTTGAGCACGAGCCAATATGCACGACTGGTGGATGAATGGGTGTCGGCGATCGGTCTGCGCCGAGAAGAGTATGGCACGCACTCGCTTCGCCGCACCAAGCCTCCATCATCTACAAGGCGACAGGCAATCTCCGTGCGGTGCAGATCCTGCTCGGCCACACCAAGATCGAGAACACGGTGCGGTATCTCGGTGTGGATGTAGAAGATGCGCTCGCATTATCCGAGGCGACAGAGGCCTGACCACAAGCGGCTCCGCTCGACTGGTGGAGCCGCGATCGGCAATGCGCCGATGTCGGTCATCGGGCTCGCGTTCTTTGATTCCCCAAAGCGGACGCAGCGGCATGCGTCGCCAGGATAGTAATTGCGGACGCAGCTGTCACTGGTTCAGGCGAGGCGGCAAGTAGACGACCAAGGTCAGTCCGGAATACCGGCACGGCGCAGGAGCGTGACAATCTTATCGAGCACCTCCGCCTCCCTGTAGGGTTCCTAGCGACGAAAGACCTTGAGTGTGAAGCGCGGATGGGCCTGGCGCATTACCGCGATTCGTCTCCGCGGCCGCATCAGGCTGGCCATCGGCCAGCCTGGCAAGTCGCAACATAAAACTGAGGAAATGAAGGTGTTTGGTACGCATCGGCGCCCTGAGCGTGAGGGCCACCAGCGCTCGTGGCCCACTTCAAGGGTCGTTTGCAGCCCATGACTTCTGCTGGGCCGCATACGGTCGGCCGTCACTCCGGCAACCCCGCGAACCGCATCTGCTTGATCCAGCGGTCGAGGCTTCCGGGTGCGGTCCAAATCTTGTCCCACTCCCTGCGTTCTTTACTGATGGATTCACTGGGAGTGTTCTGGAGGAAAACCGCAAGCGCTTCCTTTGCCTCTCGCTTGTTTCCTAGACAAGCGTGGATCCCCGCAAGCATGCGCTGTGCGCCGCTCGGGATCCTGGACATTTTCCGCATCGCAGCCAGCGCCGCCCCACAATCGTTCTTTTCCCAGAGCGCCCAGCCCATCTGCCAGTGAAACCAGTCAGGGTGGAAGGGATCGATGCCTTTGGCCTGCTCGATCCGATCGATCGCTTCGTCGGCGCGGCCAACATACAGCAGCACGTTCGTACTCATGACGAGGATATGCGAGTTGCTCGGGTTCAAGGCGATCGCCTGATCGTACTGGGCAAGGGCCTGCTCGACCTCTCCGGCTTCGGTGTGGATGCTGGCGCGGACCTCATGCGCTTCTGCGTCATCAGGAGCGAGCAGGATGGCCTTGTCGGCGTATTTGGCAGCGAGTTTCAACGCCTCGTTCCGGTTGTGTTCCTGCGCGTGCCACCCGAATACCGCGTCATTGCGATAGTACCAGGCCAGCCCGATATAGCCGAACTGGGAGTTCGGATCCTCTTCGATCGCCTTGAGGCTGAACTGCCTTAACAGCTCGTTCCCCTCGGCTGAGATATCCTCTCCGATCTTGGCCCTCCCCATCAGGTAATAGCGGAGCGCGCTGACCTGCGCGGCATCGCTCTGTGGCAACGGTCGCTCGATCCTTATTCCGACCCGATCCGCAAGCGTGCGGATGATTTCCTCCTGGACGACGAAAAGATCGCCAATCTCCCGGTTGTAGGAGTTGGCCCAGACATGTGATCCGTCATGCGCATTCAGCAACTGGGCGGACACTTTCAGCCGGTCTCCGATCTTCTGCTGGCTGCCTTCGAGCAGGTAGTCGACGCCGAGTTCATCTCCAATCTGTCTGGCGTCGATCGGCTTACCGCGGTACCTGAAGCTCGAGTTCCGGGCGATGACGGCATAAGTCTTGCTCCGCGCCAGCTCGGTGATGATCCCCTCGGCAACGGCATCGCTGAGATATCCCTTGTCCGCACCTGCACTCATGTCGTCGAAGGGAAGGATCGCAATCCTGGGCATGTCGCTCGAACGAACGGGAGCGGCTCGCCAGGCTTCCGCGCCGTAGTATGCGCCGATCGCTGCCGCAAGGAGAGCGAGTGCAGCAAGAATGAAGCCGCGCTGCGAGAATCGGGTCCTGGCACGTTCCGTGCCGGCTGCGGCGTTTGGGTCCGCCGCGTCCGATAGATCGGCGTTCAGTCGGTAGCCTCTCTTTGGGACGGTTTCCACCATCACGTGCGCGTCGTCCCCCAACGCGCGGCGAATATCGGCAATGCATTGAGTGAGGCTGTCGTCGGTCACGAAGGTATCGGGCCAAACCGCCTGCATCAGAGCATCCTTGGACACGATTTCGCCCGGTCGCGCCGCGAGCACCGAGAGCACCTCGGCGGACTGGCTGCGAAGATTGACCGCTTTGCCTTCGACGGTTCGGAGTTCTTTGCTTTTGGTCAGGAAGACGAAACCGCGGAACGTGATCGTTTCAGCAGATTTCAGGTCAATTTCAGGGGCCGTTCGGGACATTTCACCTTCCTGGCGCGCTTCCTAGTCTAGCCCATTCGGCCTTCGCCTCCAAGCGACCCCAGCAGCACCGGATGAAACGGAGGACGACATGAATCGCACCAAGCTCATCATCGCTCTGGCTCTTCTCTTGGCAGTGCCAACGGCTGCGAAAGCAGATCCTCAATCTCTAAATGCAACCGCGCATGTAATTTCTCTTGTATTTATCGATGGCCGCATCGATGAACGCCGAGAACAAAAATCTTTCGACACGATCAAAACCTGCCTCGCATGGAAGCACCAGGGGGAATTTCTTCCGCCGCAACCGGGTTCTTTTGCTTCTTTCACGTACTGTGAGCTAACTAACGTTGGTCCTGCTCGGACGGCCAGTATCTTCCAACTTACCCAGGAGGGTCAGTGAGGGCGATCCTCGACTGCCCCTGCCGCGCCGCCCGACGACGGCGACCCCGACGAACCGGACGACTTCCGCCCGCCGTGCCCGTGCTGCGGCGGCCGCATGATCGTCATCGAGCTGTTTGAACGGTGGAGGCAACCGCGCGGACCACCACACGGCTCCCGGTCGACCGGGAGCAGCACGCCATGACCCGGCATGGAATGGTTCAGCCTTCAGCTGCAGGCACTCAGCCTCCGGCAACGGGTCGACGCACGTCCATGATGATCCTCGGTGCTGAAGAGGTCGCGTCCAGCTGCCGACCAAGCCGACAACACCGCGCGGGGGCGCAACGAAGCGGTCTGTCCGCATTCACCCCAGCGCTTCCCGACGGCGGTCACGCCATCGCCGACGTCTGCCGAAATCCGAAATCCCCATAGCCATCGTCTGCGGCCCGCGGGTTCCTTCCTCGGGGACTTTCGTACGCCTGCCGGCGCCCGAAACTCTTCACGTGAGCCGAACGGCGGCTTTAACTGGTCCTGCGGCAATAACCGGACGGACAGCAAACGGCCCCGTGCCGCAGGCAAGATCGGTGAAGACGAAGCGTCCCGGCCCCTCGGCCATCGGACTCCATGCAGCAGGCCATAGGGCCCCGCGATGGGCCATATAGCTGGCTTCGATGACTTTCTGGTTGGCGGCCAGCCCGTTGGCGAACAACTCGTGATCGGATGCCATTTGCCGCTCGGGCTTGGAAAGTTGACGTTCTCCCGCGCAGTCCCATCCAATTGCCGCCCGCGTAGGTAACACGGATACTTCACCAGGTCCCGAAATCACATGACACGCAGCCGCCGTCTCTGTCTGATCTTTGAACTTAAACATATCAGTAGAAAATAGCTGTAACCATCTTTCATCTTGCCGCGTATGATCCGATCATCTGCCGGTGCAAGTTTGAGGACATGCAATGAAGAAGGCCGCTGCTCTCGTCGTGCTTTCCCTCGTTACCATGCTGCCCGCCATGGCAGCCGCGCAGTCCTGCCTGCCGGAGCTTGGGCCATCGCCGCCGCAGGATGCTGTGCAGCTGTATCCCGGCGGTGTCGAGAAGGCGCTGGCCGCGCTGCCGGACATCGTCAAGAAAGTCAAGGAAGCATCCGACGTTCCCGGCTTCGCCGTGGCGGTGGTGCATGGCGGCAAAATGATTTTTGACGAGGGCTATGGCCTTCGCGACAACCGGGACGACACTTCTAAGGTCAGCAGCACCACCATTTTCCAGGTCGCCTCGGTGTCGAAGTCGATCTCGGCCACGGTGGCCGCGATCGCCATGACGAAGGACCACAGCTTCGACTGGGATACCCCGGTCGGCAAGGTCTGGGACGGCTTTCGCCTCAATCTCGACTATGTCTCGGGCAACGCCACCATCGGCGATTTCTTCGCCCATCGCTCGGGCCTGCCGATGGCGGCGGGCGACGAACTCGAGGATCTCGGCTTCCAGCGCAAGCAGATCGTCGGGAGCCTGTGGATGGTGCCGCTCGATCCCTTCCGCATCTCCTATCACTACGCCAATTTCGGCACGACGATCGGCGCCGAGGCAGTGGCCCACGCCGAGAAACAGCCCTGGGAGCCGCTGGCCAAGAGCCTGTTGTTCGATCCGCTCGGCATGCGCTCGAGCAGCTATCGGCACGAGGACTTCATTGCCGCCGGCAAGAACCGCGCCCTGCTGCATGCGC
The DNA here is from genome assembly GCF_040322175.1 of Mesorhizobium sp. M0185. NCBI lineage: Bacteria > Pseudomonadati > Pseudomonadota > Alphaproteobacteria > Hyphomicrobiales > Phyllobacteriaceae > Mesorhizobium > Mesorhizobium sp. M0185. The sequence continues at coordinate 5,874 of NZ_JAMYSY010000017.1, forward strand.
GCGTGGCGGAGAATGTGTTCGAGCCGCTCTATGACCGCGACCCCGACCAGCAGGCGCCGGCGGGCGGCGTCTCCTCCAGCGCCCAGGACCTTGCCAAGTGGATGATCCTGCTGCTTGGCGACGGCACCTATAACGGCCAGCCCATGATCGACCCGAAGATCCTGCAGCCCGCCATCACACCGCAGAGCGTGACCTACCGCGGCGAGACGCCCGATACGCGGGCCAGCTCCTATGGCTATGGCTTCAATGTGGGGGTGAACGCCAATGGGCGCACCACCATGGGCCATTCCGGCGCCTTCCTGCTCGGCGCCGGCACCACCTTCCAGATCTTGCCCTCGGCCGATGTCGGCATCGTCGTGCTCACCAACGGCTCGCCCGTCGGCGCCGCCGAGGCGGTCGCCGCCAGCTTCATGGACGTCGTGCAATATGGCCAGGTCACCCGCGACTGGTATCCCTACATCAAGCCGCGGTTCATGGGCTACTACAAGCCGGTGGGCGACCTCGCAGGCAAGGACAAGCCGACGAACCCCGCCAAGGCGCGCAGTCCATCCTTCTACGAGGGCCAATATACGAGCAACTATTTCGACACCGCCACCGTGCGGGCCGATGCCGACAAGCTGATGCTCGAACTCGGCCCCAAGCCCATGCAGTTCACGCTCGAACACTGGGACGGCGACACCTACGCCCTCACGCCCCGCGGAGAGAACGCGCCGACCGGCTCGCTGTCATCGGTGAAGTTCGTTGGTTCCCCCGGCGGCATTCGCGCGCGGGTGATGACGGTGGACTATCTCAATGAGAACGGGTTGGGGCATTTTCAGAGGTAGGGGTGGGGGCGTCGGGTGCTCCATACACCCTATGCCGTCGAAAAGGCGAACCGGCCGTCTGCAAGATGATGCCTGAGATGGCGGATTTGTGACGGTTCGCTTCCGGGCATGGAAATCAGGAAGCCGGCATTTGCTCGGGAGCTTCCGACAAGTCATGTCGGCTTTGGCCAGCCGCTGATCCGAAGCAGACCGACGGCTACCGGCCCCGAAACGGTCATTCTGGATGCCAATTTGCGAGAATCAGTCCGCGCGGTGCAGTGTGGCGCAAGCATGGTTCAGTCGAAGAAGCCCGCATCCTCATCCCCGAGATACTTCCTGGCTGCTTTGGCGTCGATGTCGAGGCCCAGCCCCGGCGCTTCCAGCAAGTCCACCATGCTGTCCTTCACGATCTGTGACGGCAGGCCGATTACGAGGTCCTCCCACCAGGGGTCGGAGGCGCTCGGGTATTCGAACGCGATGTAGTTGGCGGGCAGGGTGGCGCAGACGTTGATCAGCGCGCCGAGGCCGAGAAGGCCGTTCGCGGTGCCGTGCGGTGCCATCAGGATCGAGTGCATACAGGCGTGCTCGGCGACCCATTTGAGCTCGGCAATGCCGCCAATATCGGCTGGATCGGGGCCGATGACGCGCACCGCCTGCGTTTCGATCAGCTCCTTGAAATTGTGCCGCAGGTATATCTGCTCGCCGGTATGGATTGGCGTCGAGGTGGAGGTGGTCAACTCCCGATACGCCTGCGGATTGACCCACGGCACATAGTCGCCGGTCAGCATGTCCTCGAGCCACATCAAATTGTACTTCTCGACCGCGCGAGCGAACTTGATCGCATCGGGCAGCATCCAGCCCGGGCCGCAGTCGAGCGCCAGGCTGACCTTGTCGCCCAGCACTTCCTTCATCGCGATCACGCAGTCGAGCATGTGGTTGAAACCGCGCTCGCTGATCACGCCCTGATCCATGGCACCGTGGTAGCCGGCCTTATTCTGCTTCACGCCGTAATGGAAGTCCTCGATGGTGTCCTTCATGTTGGAGTGGAACGAGATCCCTTGCTTGATCATGAAGAAATTCTGCGGCTGCTCCATCATCCATTTCACGTCAGCGGCGTAATCCTCCGGCCGGTCCCCCGTTCGCTTCTGGCGGATCGAGCCGTTATAGACGCGCACCTTGTCGCGCACCTTGCCGCCGAACAGTTTGTAGGCCGGCACGCCTGCGGCCTTGCCGGCTATGTCCCACAGCGCATGCTCGATAGCGCTTACCGCCGCGCCATAGGGCTTGAAAGAGCCGCGTTGGCGGATCTTCAGCATCACCCGCTCGACGTCGGTAGGGTCTTCGCCGATCAGCGCCTCACGGAAATGCAGCACCCAAGGCTTGAGATAGGTCTTGGTGAACTCGACTTCGCCAAGGCCATAGAGGCCCTCGTCGGTAACGATGCGGACGATGGGATGTTTGCCGATGACGGCGCAGCGGAGATCGGTGATCTTCATCTTCGGTTCTTTTCGCCTCAGCTCCAAATACGGTCCCAGGAATACTCGTTGTCCCAGTGATCCGTGGGCTGCCAGATGCCGGTGACACCCGGCTGCAGATGCTGCGAGATCACCTCGTCGACGACGTCGTCAATCCCCAGGCCAGGTTTGTCCGGAACAGTGATGAAGCCGTCCTTCACGAGCGGCTTGGGAACGCCGGTGACGATATCGTCCCACCAGTCGACATCGGCAGAGTGGTATTCGAGCGCCATGAAGTTTTCGGTCGCGGTCGCGACATGTGCCGCGGCCATTGCGGCGATCGGACTTTCGGCCATATGGATGGCCATTGCGACGCCGTGGTCCTGGGCCATGTCGCCGATCTTCTTGGTCTCGAGGATGCCCCCGCTGGTGAGCAGGTCCGGGTGGATAATGGAGAGGCCGCCGCTCTTGAGCAGAGGCTCGAAGCCTTCCTTAAGGTAGATGTCCTCGCCGGTGCAGATCGGCACCGTAGTGGCGGCCTGCAGTTGCCGGAACTGCTCGGTGTACTGCCATGGGATCACATCCTCGAGCCAGGCCGGCACGTATTTTTCAATCCGCCTGGCGAGCCGAATGCCGTTCTGCAGCGAGATGTGGCCGACATGGTCAATGGCGAGCGGAATATCCATGCCGATAACATCGCGAACCTCGGCAATGTACTGTTCAAGCAGGTCGAGGCCCTTGTCGGAAAAGTGGAGGCCGGTAAACGGATGGGGGACGTTATGCAAATCGTAAGCGGCATTGCGGGCGCGCCGCTCCGCCATGGTCTTGACCGGGCCGCGGCCGGGATGGATGCGGTACCCTTCAAGTGAACCGGCAGGGGAGACGACCGCACCGGGTACATCCGCGATCTGCATCAGCCCCAGATCCATCTTGAGGAAGGTGAAGCCGAGCGCCATGCGCTGCCTGAGGCGCTTGCCGGTCTCGGTGCCGCTCGGCACGGTAGCGTCGGTGTCGCAATAGACGCGCACCTTCTCCCGAAACCGGCCGCCGAGCATCTGGTAGATGGGAACGCCATAGGCCTTGCCGGCGAGATCCCACAACGCGATCTCGACCGCCGAGACGCCGCCGCCTTGCCGGCCGTGGCCACCGAACTGCTTGATCCGGCGAAACAGGCGGTCGATGTCGCAAGGGTTCTCGCCAAGCAGCCGGCTCTTCAGCATCAGCGCGTAGGTGGCACTGGCGCCGTCGCGCACCTCGCCAAGCCCGACGATGCCCTGGTTGGTGTAAATCTTGAGCAGGGTTGAGGTGAACGGCGCGCCGACGATTTCGGCTACCCGCATGTCGGTAATGCGAAGCTGGGATGGCTTGGAGTTCGCGTTCACCCGATTGAGCGCTTCGTCGGCGCCACCTGTCTTTGCCATGACTTATCCTCGTTTTCGGCTTGTCGTCCCGCACCCTGGGCCGGCACAGCGTGTTGCTAGCCCAGCTCAATCTCGTGGGCCTGCAGGTAGTCGCGGTCCATCTCAATACCGAGACCAGGCTTCGACGTCAGCTTGAGGCTGCCGTTCGAAATGTCGAGTGGTCTGTCGATCAGGTGATCGTATTTGCCCAGGTTCCACTCCGATGTTTCGAGTTTGTAGAAGTTGGGAACGGTCATCATCACCTGCGCTCCCGCAACCACGTTGATCGGTCCCGCGGCGTCATGTGGCGAGACCGGCACGTAGTAGGCTTCGCACAGCGCAGAAATCTTCTTGAGTTCGGTAATGCCGCCGGTCCAGGTAACGTCGGGCATGATGTAATCAGCGAGCCTGTTCTCGAGTACCGGCACGAAATCCCACTTCGTGTGGCCGCGCTCGCCCCACGAGATGGCGGTATTGACCTTCTCACGTACCTGCTTGAGGGCGTTAAGGCTCTCGGGCGGGCAGGGCTCCTCAAACCAGTCGATCTGGCCGGCCTCCTCGAGGCTCCGACAGAGGCGAATGGCGGTGGGGACATCGAAGCGGCCGTGCGCATCGATGAGAATGTCGACATCGGGTCCTGCCGTTTCGCGGATCAGAGCCGTGAGTTCGGCGGCTTCGCGCTCGTCCTTGCGAGTCATGCTGCCATCGAGGTAGCCGTCTCGCTGTTCGCGGGGCAGGCCATCGGCGCTGCGGCCCTGGTGGGGGTAGGGATCGAACTTGAGCGCAGTGTGTCCGGACTCGACAATGTCAAGAATTTCGCGGACCACAGCCTCCTTGCTGGTGAATTTGGCCTGGTTGGGATGGGTGTAGAGCGCGATTTCATCGCGTACCGGCCCGCCAAGCAGCTCGTAAATCGGCTTGCCGAGGACTTTGCCCCGGATGTCCCAGAGGGCAATATCGATGGCGCTCACGCATTCGACGGCGGCGCCGCGGCTTCCCATGTAGGTGAAGCTGCGGAAGATCTTGTGCCAGAGATGCTCGATACGCGCCGGATCCTCGCCTGTTACGGCGACGCCGATCTGCCGCAGGATCGTGCAGAGAGCGCGGTTGGCGAGCCTTGTCGTGGTGGTGATCTCTCCCCAGCCACTCACTCCCTCGTCGGTCGTCACTTCGACGAACAGGAACTCTCCCCAGTAGGAAGCATCGGACTTGATCAGCCACGGCCGAATGCTCGTGATTTTCATCTCAACTACCTTTGCCTGGAAGTGGTCAGTTAACGATGTTCTGGACTGGACATTCTATCCGGCCCGAGCGGCGTTGCGCGCTCGCATCTGTTCGAGAATATGCCGGCCCGAACCCTCGACATGGCGGGAAACGAGTTCGGCCGCCTTGTCGGCCTCTCCCGCCTTCACAAGCGCGATGAGTTCGCGGTGCTCGCGCATGATCGCGGCACGTCGCGCCAGCGTGAAATTGAAACGGCGGCTCACGGCTCGCAGCACTTCGCGATGCTTCCACCAAAGCTCGGCGGCGTGGCGGTTGTAGTGCCGCTGGTACATCACGGTGTGGAAAGCGGTATCCAGCTCACTATGCCTGAATGTGTCGGCGAAATTATTCTCTTCGATCAGGCCTTGGAGACGTTCGAGTTCGGCGATGTCCTCGCCGGTAGCCATATTCACAAACCATCGTGTCAGGGCTGGCTCGATCAGAACACCGATCTCGTAGATATCCCGGACAAAATCTTGATCAATGGGTCGCACGCGCGCCCCGCGGTTGGCGACAAAGGTGACAAACCCTTCGCCGCGCAACAACTGCAGGGCCTCGCGCACAGGATTGGTCGAAGTGCCGTGACGCCGGGCGAGATCGGTGACGACAAGCCGTTCGTTGGCAGCGAGCCGTCCCTCGATGATATCTTCCCTGATCAATTCATAAAGCGAGGCGCCCTCGCTGGAGGCCCCGATGGGATCGGTCCCCACCGGTGGCATCGCTTTGAAATCGCTTATTTCGGCCAAGGCCGGGCTCCCCAATTTAATACATACCTTGCCCGATATCACACACGGCTTTCGCAAACAATGTACGATTCTGCGCGTTGACAGGCAATCCATGATCTGAAAGCGTACCAAGCGATCGAGAGGATACACTGAGTTGAAAGAGGCATCCTCGCGATCGAAACGAGCAAGGACCGCTTTAGGGCGGCATGGGAGAACCAGGGAGGATACCTATGACGAGAATTGCGCTCGGCAGTGCCGTCCTGCGCGGCACTGTCGCCACTGCTTTGATGGCATCCCTGACGTCTACTTCGGCGCTGGGTGCGCCGCCGGTCGATCTGAGCAAGTGGTCGCCGGAATATGTACGCTCGATTGCGGGCACACAGGACTTTGACACGGCGGCCGATTGCGCCAAGGTCACACCGCTCGATTACAAGGGGCGACTGACATTCTGGTATCAGGGCGTGTTCGAGGGCGACCCCGACCTCCTGCGCCAGTACTACAAGGATTTCTTCGAGACCTTCCGCAAAACCTATCCGAACATCCAGCTCGAGGAACAAGCCCTCACCTATAACGACCTTCTCGACAAGTTCCGCACCGCGCTCCTGGGCAATGCCGCGCCGATGGCGGTCCGCCTGCAAATCCTGGGTGGTACCGAGTTCGCCTCAAAGGGCTATCTGCAGCCGCTCAAGCCAGAGGACGTGGGGTATTCGACCGAGGATTTCTGGCCCGGCGCCATGAAGGCAGTGACCTGGGAGGGCGTGACCTACGGCATTCCGACCAACAATGAGACGATGGCGTTCATCTGGAATGCCGACATCTTCAAGCGTGCGGGCCTCGATCCAGACAAGGCTCCGGCAACCTGGGACGACGTCGTCAAATATTCCAAGCAGATCCACGACAAGCTTGGCATTGCCGGTTACGGCCTCGTGGCTCGCAAGAATGCCGGCAATACGCCGTACCGCTTCATGCCACAGCTATGGGCCTATGGCGGCGGCGTCTTCGACGAAGCGACGCCAAACCCGACCTATGAGCAGGTCCAGCTCGATAGCCCGCAGAGCAAGGCAGCGCTGCAAGCCTCGTACGACATGTATGTTCGCGACAAGTCGGTTCCGATTTCGGCACTCACCAACCAGCAGGCCGATAACCAGCCCCTGTTCGTCGCCGGCCAGCTCGGCATGATGATCTCGCACCCGTCCGATTACAACGTCATGCTCGACCTGCAGAAAAAGGCGACGGGCACCGACAAGGACAAGGCGCAGACGGTCATCGACAACATGCGCTACGGCCTGATCCCGACTGGTCCCGACGGCAAGCGCGCCGTCGTGTTCGGCGGCTCGAACATTCACATCCTGAAACCCGAATATGTCGAGGGCGGCAAGGTAGACGAGCCGGCTGCGAAAGCTATCATCTGCATGTGGACGAGCCCTGAATGGTCGCTGAAGATGGCCTACGCCGGATCAAACCCGGGCAACCTCAACGGCTTCAAGACCAAGTGGATGAAGGAACGTCTGGACAACATCAAGTTCCTCGACGTCACCACCTCGATGCTGCCATACGGCATTCCGTTCCCAGCTCTGCCGCAGGCCCCCGAGATCATGAACATCATCATCCCGGACATGCTGCAGAATGCCCTGACCGGAGCGATGACCGTCAACGAGGCAGCCGACGACGCGGCCAAGAAGGTAAAAGACCTGATGGGCGGACTCTAGTCCAGGCCGGATCTACGACTGACGGCTGCGCCGCTGGCGCAGCCGCCTCGTTCCGAAGAAAAAGGGCACGCCACAAGTGACGATCGTGACCGGCAAGGCCGAGGCTCGCCGAAGATTGCAACCCGGTTGGTCCGGCGCGCTGCGGAAGGTCTGGGAGCATCGCGCGGACTACGCGTACGTGCTCCCAGCGATCGCCGTGATGCTCATCGTCATCGCCTATCCGATCTACTACACGGTCGAGCTGTCGTTCTTTAAGACACCGCCTGGCCTGCAACTCCGCGACAAGACCTTCATCGGCTTCGACAACTACACGACCATCCTCACCAGTCAGGTGTTCTGGAAAGTCACCTGGAACACACTGATCTGGACTTTGGGGTCAACTTTCATCTCCTTTGTCCTGGGGTTTGCCACAGCGCTGGCGCTCCACCGCGACTTCATCGGCCGTGGTGTCCTGCGCGCCGTCCTGATCATCCCTTGGGTCATCAGCGCCGTCGCCGCCTCCTACATCTGGAAGTGGATCTACCATTCGGACTTCGGGATCATCGGCGCGGTGCTGGTCGGCCTCGGATTGGCCGCCCAGCCGCCGAATTTCATCGACAATGTCAGCACGGTGCTGCCCTCCCTGATCGTCGTCAATATCTGGCGCGAGTTTCCGTTTGCCATGATCATGATGATGGCCGGCCTGCAGACAGTCCCCGACCAATTGCTGCGTGCCGCAAAAGTCGACGGTGCCAATGCATGGCAGCGCTTTTGGCACGTCACCTTCCCGCACTTGCGCAACGTCTCGGTGGTGACGATGCTGCTGCTCGCGGTGGCCAACTTCAATTCCTTCATCATCCCCTGGATCATGACCGGCGGCGGGCCGTCGAACGCATCGCATATCTGGATAACCCACATTTATGAGCTCGCCTTCGGACGGCAGCGCTGGGGCGTGGCATCGGCTTATTCGGTGCTCCTGTTCCTCACGCTGATGACGCTGGGCTACTTCTACGTCCGTGCGTTAAGCGGCAACGAGCGGAAAGAGGGGAGCGCATGAGCACGATTGCCGAGACAGCCCCTCGAGCCCAGACCCGTCGCCGCATGCGCGTCGACGGATGGCGGTGGGCCGGGCGCATATTCCTCGTGTTCATGCTGCTTTATACCGCGTTGCCGATGATCTGGATGCTGATCACCTCGATCAAGTCCGGATTCGCGGCGACACAATTCCCGCCGCAATGGTGGCCGGACGAACCTACCCTCGCCAGCTATCAGAAACTGCTCGATCCGCAGAACAGCGTCGGCCAGGACTTCCTCCGCTTCTTCTGGAACAGCCTTTTCGTGTCGACCGTCACGACAATCCTTTCGGTGATCGTGGCTGTCCCAGCGGCCTACGCGTTTTCGCGCTTCAGTTTCCCCGGCCGGAATTTCCTGTTCTTTGCCGTGCTGCTGCGCAACATGTTCCCGGCGGTGATCTTCCTCGTGCCACTCTTCATCCTGATGCGCGCGATCGGTCTGATAAACACGCATGGCTCACTGATACTCACCTATCTCACCTTTGGCCTGCCGCTGGCGATCTGGCTGCTCAAGGGCTTTTACGACAATATCCCGGTGCAGCTTGAGCAGGCGGCGCGCATCGATGGCGCAACACGGTTCCAGGCCTTCATCATGATCGTGATGCCGCTCTCGACGCCGGGCATCATCGCCACCGCAATCTATTCCTTCATCGGCGCGTGGAACGAGTACATCTACGCCTACACCTTCCTCTCCAAGAACGAGCAGTTGACCCTGCCGGTCGGCATCCAACGCTTCTTCTCGGAAAATACGACGGACTTTCCGGGCCTGATGGCGGCCAGCTTTATGATGAGCGTGCCCGTCGTGGTGCTGTTCCTGGTCCTGCAACGATACTTTGTACGCGCCCTTACGGAGGGCGCGGTCAAGCACTAGGGAGTTGCCGATGGCCCACGTGGTCCTCCAAGATCTCGTCAAGAGCTATGGCAGCTTCAAAGCTGTCAACCACGTCTCGCTGACGGTCAATGACGGCGAGTTCGTTGCGCTCGTCGGGCCTTCAGGCTGCGGCAAGACAACCACGCTCAATCTCGTCGCCGGGCTGACCCCGATCACAGCGGGCGACATCATCATCGGCGAGCGGGTGGTCAACGACCTCGACCCCAAGGACCGGGACATCGCAATGGTGTTCCAGAACTACGCGCTCTACCCGCAGAAATCGGTCTACAAGAACCTGGCGTTCCCGCTTCAGATGCGCAAACTCCCCAGGGACGAGATCGACAAGAAGGTCAAGGAAGCGGCGCGAGTGCTCGACATGACGCATCTGCTCGAGCGCAAGCCGCGCGAACTTTCGGGCGGGCAGCAGCAGCGTGTGGCCCTTGGCCGTGCCCTCGTTCGCGACCCCGCCGTGTTCCTCATGGACGAGCCACTGTCCAACCTCGATGCCAAACTGCGCGTGCAGATGCGGTCGGAGATCAAGCGTTTCCACCAGGACCTCAAGGCGACGATCATCTATGTGACGCACGACCAGCTCGAAGCCGTGACCATGGCTGACAAGATGGCGGTGATGAATGGCGGCTACCTGCAGCAATACGATTCACCGGCGCAGGTCTTTGCCCATCCGGTGAACATGTTCGTGGCCAGCTTCATCGGCAGCCCGGCGATGAGTCTTATTCCGCTGCAGGCCTCGACGGCAAACGGCAACACGGTGTTGACCGGCGCCGAGGGCTGGCGCCTTGAGCTCTCACCGCGCAATGCCCAAAAGGTGGCGAAAGCGACGACCCGGAAAGTCGTGCTCGGCGCACGTCACTCGACGATCAGGCTGCACAAGAGTGCGGTGCCAGGCAGCGTCCCGGCCAAGGCCTACACGGTCGAGCCGACCGGCGACGTCACCTTCGTTCAGGCGTTCCTGTCCGGGGCCATCGTCAACGTCAGCGTGCCGCCGAACATTGCCGTCGCGCCCGACGAGCAGATCTGGCTCGAGTTCGACCAGGAGCGGATGCATCTGTTCGATGGCGAAACTGAAATGGCCCTCAAGGCCAACTGAGATAGGGCGAATGCGCGTGAAACGTGGGCGTGGATGACTGAGAAGCTTAAGATCACCGCGATCAAGCCCTATCCGGTGTGGGTAGGAACGCGCAACCAGATGCTCGTCAAGGTCGAGACCGACCAGGGCATCTTCGGCTGGGGCGAGAGCGGCTTGAGCGGTCGCGAGAGGGCCGTGGCCGGCGCGGTCGAGCACTATCGCGAGTTTCTCATCGGCTGCGACCCGATGCAGATCGGGCGGATCTGGCAGGAGATTTACCGCAGCCAGTACTTCGAAGGCGGGCGAGTCCTTCAGGCGGCGATTTCCGCCATCGACATCGCCCTTCACGACATCAAGGGCAAGGCGCTGGGCGTGCCGGTCTACGAGCTGCTGGGCGGCAAGCAGCGCGACCGCATTCCCACCTTTGCCTCGACCGGCGACGAGGCCGAGGGCGACATTGCCATCGAACGGGCCCGCGAACTTCGCGCGCAGGGGTGGCAGGCGATCCGCTTCTTCCCCTTCGGGCAAAACAGCAAGGACATCTTCGAGCCGCGCGAGTCCATCGGCGCTACCGCGGGTATGCTGAACAAGGCGCGCGAGGCGCTGGGCAGCGACGTGGTCCTCGGCCTCGACTATCATCATCGGCTGTCGGTGGCAGAGGCGGCGAGCTTCTGCAACAAGCTCGGTCGCGGCGTGCTTGATTTTCTCGAGGAGCCGATACGGGCCGAAACGCCGGAGGCCTATGAATCGCTGCGCACGATGACCGATATCCCATTTGCCATAGGCGAGGAATTTGCCAGCAAGTGGCAGTTCCTGCCCTACATCGAGCGCGGCATCCATCAGTTCAACCGGATCGATGTTTGCAATGTCGGCGGGCTCACCGAGGCGATGAAAATCGCTGGCTGGAGCGAGGCGCATTATGTGGACCTGATGCCGCACAATCCGCTTGGTCCAGTGTGCACGGCCGCGACCGTGCATCTCGCTGCCGCGGTACCCAACTTCGCGTGGCTCGAGACCAGGGCACCCGAAACAAAGCTGGGCTTCGACAATTCCGACTTCTTCCCCGTGCAACCACGGCTCGACGGGACCGATTACCCGGTCGGCGATCTGCCGGGACTCGGCGTCGAGGTCAACGAAGTTGCGGTCCAGGCGCAGAGTTTGCGTTTCTGGGAAGCGCCTCACCTTAAGCGCCGCGATGGTTCTGTTACGAACTGGTAGTTCCATTCAATCGGAGTCCACAATGACGCATACTTCCGACATCATGCGGCCGCCTAAAGACCTGATCGACGCGCTAAGGGAGATCGGCGCCGCGACGGTAGCCGGCACGCTTGGCCACATGGGCTTCCGCAATCCGCACATGGTTGGTCCGGTGGCGCAAAACCACGGGAAGTCGATCGTCGGGCCGGCGTTGACGCTGCAGTTCCTGCCGCAGCGGCCTGACCTCTTCACCGAAGGAGAATATGCCGATCCGGAGACGCAGCTGCACCGGCACGTGCTCTATCACGCGCAGGAGGGCGATGTGGTCGTGGTCGACGCGCGCGGCGATATGAGCTCGGGCGTCTTCGGCGATATGATGTCGACGTATTTCAAGGGCAGGGGCGGGGCGGGTATCGTCATCGACGGGTGCATGCGCGACCGGCCCAATGTCGAAAAGCTCGATCTGCCCCTATGGCTGCGCGGCTGGACGCCAAACTATCATGTGCAGACCAGCATCTATCCCAATGCCGTCAACGTTCCGATTGCCTGCGGCGGTGTCACGGTGATCCCCGGCGACATCATCGTCGCCGACGACGACGGGGTGGTGGTACTTCCCGTCGTGATGGCCCCGAAGGTGATCGAAGAATCACAAAAGCATCATGATTGGGAGGAATTCTCACGAGTGAAGCTCATGGAGGGCGGCCCGTTGCAACGTTACTATCCGCTGCATGACGATGCCCGCGGGGAGTACGAGGAGTGGCGCAAAACAAATCGCCTGGAGAACACGAGTTAGTCAGCAGGCCTTGGCGATCAGTTTTGCCAGGCAATCGGCAGCCCCGGTCCCCGGCACGCCGAGATCTCTGACACTGTCCATGTGGTTGCGGTTCGGGAGCACATGCGACGTTACCAACGATCCCTGCCGCAGCAAGCTTGCTTCGAATCGATCGGCTTGCTGATGGAAGGGTGGCGTCTCATTGGCTCCGACCAGAACCGCCGCCTTGGTTTGAGGATCATGCCGACAGGCGAGCGGCGTGAACATGGCGACTTCCTCGTCGGTTATTCCAATCTCGTTGGCGAGAAAGGAATCCTGGAGCGGCTTCAAATCGTAGAGCCCGCTCAACAGAAGGGCTGCCCTTACATTCGAGGGGGTGTGCGCCCTATCGAACAGGAACGTTGCAAGATGGGCTCCAGCCGAATGACCACTGACGGTCAGGGCCGCCGGGCTTCCGCCATGATCGGCGATGTTGGCGAGCACCCACTGCTTGGCCCGGCGCACCTGGTCGACGATCCTCGCCATTCGGACCTTGGGCATCAGAGCATAATCAAGGATGACGGCAATGGCCCCGGCCTGGGTAATCGTCGTCGCCATATATGAATAGTCGCGCTTGGAGAACATTCTCCAGTAGCCGCCATGGACAAAGATGTGCACCGGAAGCGCCGTTCTTTTGCCCGCGGGAAAGAACAGGTCCATGGTCTCGGTCGGATCCGGTCCGTAGGCCACGTCAGCGGTCATCGCAATGGTGGCGCGGGCGACCTCGCTGCGATCAACGAAGTCCTGCACGATTTCGTCAAAATCCGCGACGTGGTCGCGGATGCGAAAGGGATCGCCTTGCATTCTTCTGCTCACATGCTGATGGCGAGGTATTTCGCCTCCATGAATTCCGCAATGCCGTGATGCTGCCCTCCCTCGCGGCCGAGCCCGCTCTGCTTGACGCCGCCGAAGGGGGCTGCCGGATCGGACATCAGCCCACGGTTGAGAGCAATCATCCCGGCCTCGATCCGGGAGGCCACCCGCATGCCGCGTGCCAGATCGCGCGTGTAGATGTAGGCAGCAAGCCCATATTCGGTGTCATTGGCGCGCGCGATGACCTCGGCCTCCGTTTCGAAGCTGGAGATTGGCGCCACCGGCCCGAATATCTCCTCATGCGCCATCTTTGCGTCGCCCGGCACGTCGCGAAGCACTGTCGGAGGGTAGAAGAAACCACGTCCGGACAGGACTGAGCCGCCGCACAAGACCCGCGCGCCGCGTGTGACGGCGTCGACGACAAGTCGGTCTATCTTCTCGACTGCCTTCTTCGTGATCATAGGCCCGCATTCCGTGTCCGGGTCGGTGCCCGCGCCGACCTTGAGCGACGACATCCGCTTCTCGAGGCCCTCGCAGAAGGCTTCGTAGATGCCAGATTGCACGTAGAGGCGGTTTGCCGCCGTGCAGGCCTCGCCGGCGTTGCGCATCTTGGCCACCATTGCGCCATCGATCGCCGCTTCGAGATCGGCGTCGTCGAACACAATGAACGGTGCGTTGCCGCCCAGTTCCATCGAACACGAGACGACGTGCCTGGCAGCCTCTTCCAGCAGAGCGCGACCCACACCCGTCGAACCGGTGAAGGAGAGTTTGCGCACCCGCGGATCGGCCAGCATGGCGGCTGTTAAAGGCCCGGGACTGGAGGTTGTCAGGACGTTGACCACCCCCGGTGGAACGCCTGCGTCCTGGTAGAGCGCGGCCAGCGCGTAGGCGGTAAGCGGGGTCTCACTGGCCGGCTTCAGGATCACGGTGCATCCAGCGGCAAGTGCCGGCGCGATCTTGCGCGTCGCCATCGCGGCAGGAAAATTCCAGGGCGTGATCAGGATGCATATGCCGATCGGTTCGTAGTCGACCACAATGCGGTTGGTGCCGGAAGGCGCAGTACCGAATTCACCGGTAATGCGAACGGCCTCCTCGGCATTCCAACGGAAAAATTCCGCGGCATAAGCGATCTCGCCGCGGGCATCCCGCAGGGCCTTGCCGTTTTCCAGTGCGATGAGAGTAGCCAGTGCCTCCGATCGTTCCGTCATCAGCTCAAAGCAGCGTCTGAGGATCTCGGAGCGCTTTCGCGGCGACGTTGTCCGCCAGCCATGGGCTGCTTTGGCAGCGGCGTCAACGGCGGCGGCCGCGTCCTCCAAGGTCGCATCGGGTACGGCCGCGATGATGGCTTCCGTCGACGGATCAATGACCGGAATTACCCTGCCATCCGCGGACTGCCGCCATTGGCCGCCAATATACAGCCGGTGCGAAATTGTGTGAAAGTCGCTGACGCCCTGATCATCCGACAGAACCTGTGAAAACGTGTTCATCTCGATATTCCCGATTGTTTACATGACGCAGCTGGCGAGGTCGCCATCAAAGGCGGCCTGGACCAGACGTCGCATGGACCTCAAATCGAATGGCCGCGGATTGTTCTTGATGAGGCGCTCGATGCCGATCGCCTGTTCCGCCGTCCAATCGAGCTTGTCGGCAGGCAGACCCAGCTCGGCCAACGTGGGGGTGATCCCGATTGCCCCAAACAGCCGACTGACCTCGCCAATGGTCGCGTCGGCCAACTCTTCGGGCGTCCGGCCTTTTCCATCGAGGCAGAGCGCGTTGGCGATCTCGGCCATCTCGGCCGCTGCGGCTGTTTTGTTGTACTTCATGACGAATGGCAGGATGGTGGCGACACCCAATCCGTGAGCGGTGTGGGTTATCGCGCCGACCGGGTATTGTACGGCGTGCGCTGCCGCTGTGCCGGCCGTTCCGAACGCGCAGCCGGCTGCAAGTGCACCCATCATGACGTCGGCCCGGGCGTCCTCGTCGGAGGGCCGGCGGTATGCCGTTTCAAGGCTTCGGCCAAGCAGCTTGATCGCCAGCAGCGCGAAGTGATCGGTCAAGGCGGTTTTGCCGACAAAGACATGTTTCTGCGGAAGGCCGGGATCGGTTCCGCGCCTGGCGGCGGTGAAGGCCTCGATTGCATGCGTCAGCGCATCGGCGCCTGCGATCGCCGTCAATCCCGGCGGGCATGTCATCGTCAGCTCAGGGTCGCAGATGGCCGCGGCCGCGATCAGATACGGGCTGGAGATGCCGACCTTCAGCGTGCGATCCGGATCCGAGATCACGGCAACCGGGGTGACTTCAGAGCCGGTGCCGGCTGTCGTCGGCACCGCGATCAGCGGCAGCGTCGGGCCGGGCACCTTGAACTCGCCGTAGTAATCCTGGAGCCGACCGCCGTGACTGATGAGCAGCGCGGCGCATTTGGCCATGTCGAGACAGCTGCCGCCGCCAATGCCGATCACCACGTCGGGCGCGAACTTCCGTGCTTCCTCGACGCAGACGGCAACGGTGTCCCGAGGAACGTCGGGCAGCACACGATCATGCACCAGTACGTCTATCGAGGCGGCTCGCAGCCCCGTGACAATCTCTGCGAACGGGCCCGTTGCGGCAAAACGTTCATCGGTGCAGACGAGTGCGCGACGCCCGAGCCTGGCCGCGACAACCGGAACGACGTGGCGTTGGCCCTTCCCGAAGAGGATTTCGCGCGGCAGCCTTAGGGCAGCGAAAAGGCTCATGACCTGCATCCTGTGATGATGACTGGATTGGAATGCGAGATGGCGTTCAACTCGGCCCAAAGGCCGGGTTCGATGTAAAACCCGTCTCGCAGCGCGGTTGCGTATCGACGTGCCGAACCATCGCCCGCAACGCTGGCTGTCCGTTCAGCAGGTGAGGAAGCACGGGCTGCCAGGGCGGCACGCTGTTCCAGCAGGGCCACTGCAAATTCGATTGCTTTGTCTCCTGTCTGCCGCAAATGATATCCTCTATAAAATCGTATAGGATATAGGATTGCATTGGCCGGAGCATCGTGTTAGCAACTTGATGTGTCAAGAGGCAAAACATGCAGGCCATGAACTTACCCAGTCTAGACGAAGCGAACCTCGCCGGCGGGCGTATCCAGCGCTCCAGCAGCCTGGTTGAGGACGTCTACGAAGCGATCTTTGCGCAACTCATGTCCCTGAAGATTGCGCCGGGCTCGCGCATCACCGTCGACAGCCTGGTCAAGGAATTCAACGTATCCCACACGCCGATCCGCGAGGCGCTCGGCCGGCTCGAAGGCGAAGGCCTGGTGCTGAAGACGCATCTGATCGGTTACCGCGCTGCGCCGCAGATTACGAAACGGCGGTTCGATGAACTCTACGAGCTTCGCCTGCTGCTGGAGCCTCATGGTGCAGCCAAGGCAGCGGTGCTCATGGACGAGGTAAAGCTCGCACAGCTTCAGACATCGGCCGGCGTCATGGCGCGCCGTGAGGGCAAGGACGAGCGCCTGCGGTATTCCAACTTCGCCCGCCAGGATGCCATTTTCCATGACAAGGTCATGGAATTCGCCAACAACGAACTCGTGCGCGAGACACTGGCGCACCAGCATACCCACTTCCACATATTTCGCCTGATGTTCCACTCGCGCGTCACCGAAGAGGCGCTTGACGAGCATGAGGCCATCCTGGCCGCTTTCGCTGCGGCCGATCCTGCCGCTGCCGAGCAGGCGATGCGTCGCCATATCGAGCATTCCCGCGACCGTTTGTTGCTGGCGTTCGACTGAGACTGTCCCGATGTCCCCGTACCCGCCGTTGACGGTCATCACGCCGGTCAGTGCCAACGAAGACTACTTCCCCGATTCACCCTTCTAGAAACTCAAACCTACCAGGCGAGTACAGGTCTCGCCCGGCCGTTGCCACAGGAAAGGAAGTACCATGCCAGGCAAAAAGATCCTGATGCTGACCGGTGAATTCACCGAGGAATACGAAATCTTCGTCTACCAGCAGGCGATGGAAGCGGTGGGCCACACCGTCCACGTCGTGTGCCCAGACAAAAGCGCCGGAGACCTGATCAAAACATCGCTGCACGATTTCGAGGGCGATCAAACCTACACTGAAAAGCTCGGCCACTATGCGCTGATCAACAAGACCTTCTCCGACGCTGAGAAGCAGCTGGAGCAATACCACGCCGTTTACTGCGCGGGCGGTCGTGGCCCCGAATACATCCGCACCGACAAGCGCGTGCAGGCGATGGTGCGCCACTTCCACGAAACCAAGAAGCCGATTTTCACGATCTGCCACGGCGTGCAGATCCTGATTGCGGTGGACGGCGTCGTGCGTGGCAAGAAGGTCGGCGCGCTGGCGGCGTGCGAGCCCGAAGTGACGCTTGCGGGCGGCACCTATATCGACCTGTCTCCAACGGAGGCATATGTGGATGGCACGATGGTTTCGGCAAAAGGCTGGACGGCGCTTGCAGCGTTCATCCGCGAATGCCTGAAGGTGCTCGGAACGGAGATCCGCCACGCGTAGACCTTTGCTCCGACGCATCCAAAAGGGTGCGTCGGTCCTTGCTGCAGCCTCCGTAGCTTCTGCCGATAGTCTCCCGAGCTGATAAGCTTCCGGAAGGCACGTCCCTTAGGTAGCGCGGCCATAACGGTCCCCTCGGCCCTGCGCAACTTTGTCGGTAGTCAAAGGGTGAGGGAAACCAAACTCGCTTACGAGTGATCGGACAACTCGTCTGCTACCTAATCCGGACAACTCATCTGCTTACGACGCTACGAAGTCGCACCGCTGTCGGAAGTCGCACCGCTTGAGTACCCGACGTTGCTGCTCTATATGATGCGTGATGATTGATGCGCACCAGGAGGGCGACATGAGAACCACACTGGCGATCGATGACGACGTCCTGGTCGCGGCCAAGGCCATCGCCCGGCAGCAGGATCGCAGCCTCGGCGAGGTCATCACCGATCTCGCCCGGCGCTCGCTGCGCCGGCCTCAAGCCGGCGGCGAGCGCAACGGGATTCCTCTACTGTCGCCTCGGCCGGATGCACCTCCTGTCACGCTTGAGACGGTCAATGCCCTGCGAGACGAACTGCCTTGACGTTCCTGCTCGATGTCAATGTGCTGATCGCACTGATCGATCCTGGCCACGTCGCCCATGACGACGCGCATGGCTGGTTCGAACAGACCGGCAACGCCGCATGGGCTACGTGTCCCATCACCGAAAACGGCGTCCTGCGCATCGTCGGCAACCAAAGATATCCCAATTCTCCCGGCTCGCCCGCCATCGTTGCGCAAATCGTTACCAAGTTGCGGGCTCTGCACGGGCACAGCTTCTGGCCCGACGATGTGAGCCTGGTTGGCTCGGGCGACATCGATGCAGCGAAAATCCTGACCTCGGCACAGGTCACGGATACGTATCTTCTCGCGCTCGCCAAGGCGCGTGGCGGCCAACTTGCGAGCTTTGACCGCAAGCTGTCAGTCGCGGCCGTGAAGGGCGGGAGGTCTGCACTGCACCTGATTCCCACAAGGTAGACCGCCAGGCTCTTTTTGTCTGTTCTGCATCGCCGAACCGCGCAGGTTGAGATAGGCATAGCCGCGCAGCACCATCAGGCCGGTGCGCTCAGGCGCAATGCGCTACCGTTCGTCCAAGGCCACGAGTGTCTCAACATGCCGCCCCTCTTGGATGGTTCGTTCTCCAGCTTCCAGTCAAGGTCGGGCTTGAACCGTTGCGCGGCTGCCTGCGACTGGTACAATGCGTCGGCTTACGAAGCGAAGCTGTTGTTTCTTGGCGACGAATGTTTGCTGGGTGATCCATTGCAAGACATCGGTGCTCAGGGGCGCTGGCGGTGTAGTCGCCAATACTTTCGAGACTGGCGCCAGACAGACGCGCCGCACGTTCGTGTCCCACCTTACCACCTCTAGGACCTCGCGACATCGAGCCTATCCGGAGTGGTTCTACCCGCTGGTCGAAGATAAGCCGTTTCTGACCTTCGGTATGCCGCGGGACGTGTTCATCTCGATGGCTGGCGCGGCCGAGTTCACGCTCGGATTCGGGTTGGAGATGCTCCTCCGGGCACCTCAGCTTCTTGGCCTTGACCACCCTCGGTCCAACGTTGAAGCTGCAAGAGGCAGAAATTCGCTGTTTAGCGACCTTGCCAGGATTCCCCAGGCCCGCGGCCCATCTGGCCAGTTCGACCTCGGCCGCGATGCCCTGTCAGCTGAAACGGTTGGCGCGGAAGGTTGCAAGCATCGGGTGCGGATTGCCGGAGGCGATTTCTTTGGCAAGCAATTCGCCGACGATGAGTCCAAGCGTGGCGCCGCTGTGGCTAAAGGCGACGTGAAGACCGGCGACGGTCTCGACTGAGCCAAGCACCGGCTCGCCGTCGCCGGGGATAGGCTTCGGGCCGACAGCATAGGTAGCGAGTTGGAGCCGCGGATTGCCGTCGAGCACGGCACTGGCCTCGTCGAGTAGTCCTTTGATGGTCTTGTCGTGCACGGTGTAGGTGCCGTCCGGGTTGACCACGACTTCTTCCTCCGACCATGCCGAATCCAAAACAAATGCGCCATCCGGCGTCGGCCGCACTGCCACGCGCGGCGTATTCAGCACGGCACGGAGCTCGGTCTTGGTCGGCTTGGTCTTCAAAAGAAGTGAAATCGGCGTGGCGTCGGGGACACGGACGCCGATCTCCGCAAGCATGACAGGCGTCGCTGGCCCAACGGCAAGGACCATTGCATCCGCCTTTATCGGCGCACCATCGGCAGTGATGACGCCACGCGCGCGACCACCTGTGGCATCTATCCGCACGCGTCCAGCGTCCTGGATAAGCTTGCCGCCGCGGGAGCGGAATTCATTGAGTAGTAGATCGATCAGGGAGGGCAGGTCGACCCATCCTTCGCCAGGATTGAAGATTGCGCCCTGCGGGGTGATTGCATTGGCATTGACGCCGGGCGTCATTGCACCAACTTCGGCAGGGCCGAGCAGAAGCGCGTCATAACCAATTTCCTGCTCCAGCTGGCAGATGGACGCGATCTGGTTCGCCTCATCATCCGCATCCCAGGTGAGGCCGCCGTCAAAGCGAAGCCACGACGCGGTTTCCGGTCTTGTGGCCGCCAGGGTCCGATAACGGTCGATGCCTGCAAGCCTCAAGCGGTGATAGGCAGTGTCGGCACGTCGCGCTGAGTTCAGCCAGGAAAGTGAACGGCCGGATGCACCGTTGGCCGGCGCGCCGTCATTGACAATGGTTACATCAAAGCCAAGACGAGCGAGGTGCAGCGCGGAAGAGGTGCCGAAGATGCCTGCGCCGACAACGACGACTTGGCGCGGTTTTGCAGATGCAGTCATAGGGAAATCCTTCTTCGCAGAAGCCGGGCTGGGAGTTGTTGGATGGCTGCAGAGCGCGGCGGAACTAATAGTCGGTGAGCTTCTTCATGTAGCGCCGGCCATCAAGCATTGGCCGGCCGCGCAGGGCGGCCAGCTCGTAGGCAAAACGCCAAAGCGTGTCGAAGAAGACCAAGGGCACGAGATAAGGTTTGATGTGTTCGGACATACCGCGAAGGTCGAGTTCCGCTCCATCGAGCACCAGGATGTTTTCCCGGCTGCCGTACTTGAAAAGGAAATCGCGGGCCCGTTCGGAAAGGCTCCGCGTTTCGTCCAAACCCACTAAGACCACGAAGCAAGCGTCCCGGTCGACCACCTCAAATGGGCCGTGAAAGAACTCGTTGGCGTGTATGGCCTGCGAGTCGTACCACTGCATCTCCATCAACACGCAGATGGCGTACGAATAGGCCGCACCATAGCTGGCACCGCTGGCCAGAGTGTAGATCGCATTGCGCGGCGCGAAACGGGGGGCGAAGGCCTGAAACCGGTCGGCATAGGTCCGGTGCGCACGCTCGATCGCCGGCTGAAGATGGCTCAGGCTCCTCAGCAGATCGGCAGTTAGCCCGGCATCCTCCCGAGCATCGATCAGGCCGGCGAGCAACATGTAGAGCACGCCGTAGTTGCTGCAGGCTGAATCGACTGCTTTGCCCGTCGTGTAGGAGGCCTGGTAGGCGACTGCGTGGTCGACCGCCAGCGCGAGGGGCGATATCTGGTCGAGTGTCATGGCGATTGTCGTTGCGCCTCGATCCTTTGCATAATTGGCCGCTCGCACAGTTTCGCGGGTGGTGCCGGTCTGCGAGCAAAGGACAACGAGCGCGTCAGGTCCCAACCGTCGCGGAGCTCGGCAGACGAACTCATCCGCGTTGTAGATGTCGCAGGCGAATGTGCCGCTGTGACGGTCGACGAAGTATTTGCCTGCCATCATGATCGAGAGCGAACCGCCGCATGCCACGAGGAATAGGTGCGAACACTGCGTGCCCGCCGTAGCGATCAGAGCGCGTTCCACGTCGGCGGGCAGGGCGGAAATCATGAGCTTCCTCGTCTCGTTGGCCGGCCCACATTGACAGGTGGGCAGCCATTGTGCGA
The DNA here is from genome assembly GCF_040322175.1 of Mesorhizobium sp. M0185. Lineage (NCBI taxonomy): Bacteria > Pseudomonadati > Pseudomonadota > Alphaproteobacteria > Hyphomicrobiales > Phyllobacteriaceae > Mesorhizobium > Mesorhizobium sp. M0185. Next base: position 27,498 of record NZ_JAMYSY010000017.1, read on the forward strand.
ACGTTATCACACCCTTTAAACTGAAAGTCCTGCAATGGTCAAGATTGCCGCGATAGGCGATAACGTGGTCGATTGTTATCTTGCTCGCGGCGAGATGTATCCTGGTGGAAATTGCCTCAATGTCTCGGTCTATGTCAGCCGCTTCGGCGGGCGATCGGCCTATGTCGGAGCGATCGGCAAAGACCGGGCGGGGGACCTTATCTGCACTGCACTGGCGTCGGAGCGCGTGGACATCACCCGATTACGGCGCCTCGAGGGACCGACCGCTTACTGCCTCATAGGTCACCGCAACGCCGATCGGATTTTCCTGGACTTCGATCTCGGAGTTTCGGTGTTTACGCCGACGCAAGAAGATCTGGATTTTCTCTCGGGCTTTCAGGCCGTCCACATCGGCCAGTCCAGCGGTTTGGACCCGTGGGTTGCCACTGTATCAAGTAAGTCACTGTTGTCTTATGATTTTTCCACGCGACGGGAACCGGGACATCGACGCGAGATTGGCCCCCATTGCTATCTGGCTTGTGTCTCGGGTGACGGTCTCGACGACAAGGAATTGGCCGCAATCGCGGCCGAATTGCTTGCATGTGGTTCAAAGTGGGTTCTTGTGACTCGTGGTCGAGCCGGCGCGGTGCTTCACGGCGACACCGTCTCTTACCGCACCCCGGCGCGGTTGGTCAAACCCGTCGACACCCTGGGCGCGGGCGACACCTTCATCGCAAGAACGCTATTCGGCCTGCTTAAGAAAGAGGCGCCTCAAGACATCCTCGGCCATGCCGCGGACGCGGCGGCTGCTACCTGCCGGTACTACGGGGCAATCGGCCATGCGACAGCAATCGACTTAGGAAAGATGACGCCGGAGATCCCCCACGCTTAAGACGGGAAAACCATCTAGCTGCGAAACTCTCCGAAACAATTGACGCGAGAAATGGACAATGCTAGAGAAAATGATAACGTTCTCACCTTCCTGACCGAACGCCGTCTAAGAGCGTTTTGATAGATGAGACGTCAGTGGGATCGCAAGGCCGAGTTCGGCCAATCGTAAGAGGAGAAGACATGCACACGAATTCGAGCAGGCGCCTACTTTTGAAATCCGGTTTGGCGCTGACGATCGCGCTGTTGACAGGACTTGGCACGTTGGCCTCGTCAACTCAGGCAAACGCGGCGGACAACCCCTACAACCTCATCGACCCGACGGTGATCAGCGTCGGAACCATGGGCGATGCGAAACCCTATGTCTTCACCGACGCCAACGGTAACTTCACCGGCTTCGACGCCGAACTCTTCCGTGATGTGGCGCGCCGGCTCGGGTTCAAGGAGGAGCAGGTCGTTTTCACCGGCCAGGAATTCTCGGCGCTGCTGCCGTCCGTTGCCAACGGCCGCTTCGACGTCGCTGTCGCCGCCATCGGCACAACGGCGCAGCGCAAGAAGACCGTGGATTTTGGCGACGGCTATCTCGCCGGCTACCTGTCGATCATTTCGGCGGATCCAGCACTGGCGAGCAATGAGAGCACCGCCGGAAAGCGCATCGGCGTGATCCAGGGAACGCTGCAGGAAATCTATGCCGAGAAGAACCTCAAGGGCGACATTGTCAAATTTCCCGACAACAACACTGCGGTGGCGGCGCTGAATAATGGCACGATTGATGGCCATTTCACTGACTATGAGTCCGCCAAGCAGTATGTCGAGCGCTATAAGAACCTGAAGATAACAATGAACGTGCCGTCCTTCGATGCGCCGGCCGGATTCGTGGTCAAGAAAGGCAACGATGCCTTCCGCGAGGCGCTCAACAAGGCGCTGCGCGAGGCCATGGACGATGGCACCTGGAAACGGCTGCATGAGAAATGGTTCCCGGGCACTCCGATGCCGGATCAATATCTGCCCAAGAAGTAAATTCGCGCGTATTCATTTTCGTTTCCGGCCGGGCCCGTCAGCAACGGTGCCCGGCCGAGTTATTGATGGACTTGATATGAGCTGGTTCGATACCTTCGCCCGCAGCTTCCTTGATTTCCAGGCGATGGCAGAAGTTCTGCCAAACATGGTGATGGTCGGCCTCAAGAACACTTTGATCCTGGCCCTTGCCTCGACGTTTTTCGGGACGCTGATCGGTATCGTCCTCGCGGTCATGGGGATTTCAGAGAACCGGCCGCTGAAACTCCTCGCCCGAGTCTACACCGATATCTTCCGTGGGCTTCCTGCCATTGTCACAATCCTGATCATTGGCCAAGGCTTCGCGCGGTTGGGCCGAGATCTGTTCGGTCCATCGCCTTATCCGCTGGGCATTCTGGCGCTCAGCCTGATCGCCGGAGCCTACATCGGAGAGATTTTCCGCGCCGGCATTCAGAGCGTCGAGCGGGGTCAGATCGACGCCACGCGCACTCTCGGTATGACGTATGGCCAAGGCATGCGCCTGGTGGTGATCCCGCAAGGCATCCGTCGCGTCCTGCCTGCACTGGTCAACCAGTTCATCGGCAATGTCAAAGACTCCAGCCTGGTCTATTTCCTTGGTCTGCTCGCCTCCGAACGCGAACTGTTCCGCGTCGGCCAGGACCAGGCTGTGCTGACCGGCAACTTGTCGCCGCTATTGCTGGCCGGCGTGTTCTATCTCGTGATCACGGTGCCGCTGACCCATCTCGTCAACTACATCGACGCGCGCATGCGCGTCGGCAAACGAATAACCGCCGTGCAGAGTGGCCTCAAGGAGGTCGCCGAGCTTGCCGAAGCCGTCGTGCCGGGAGCAGCGACGTTGCCTGCAGCAGCGCCCACACGCTTCAAGGGTGGCGGCATCGAGGTCAAGAATATCGACATGGCCTACGGCGCCGTCCAGGTGCTGCATGACGTCAGTCTGAAAGTGGAGCCCGGGACCGTCACCTGCCTCATCGGTCCGTCCGGATCGGGCAAGTCGACCTTGCTGCGCTGCCTCAACCGTCTCGTAGAGTGTCGAGCCGGTGACATTCTGCTCGATGGCGAAAGCATCTACAAGCAGACCCCTGACCAACTCCGGCGGCGCGTGGGCATGGTTTTCCAGCAGTTCAATCTGTTCCCCGACCGTAGCGCGCTCGCCAACATCACCTTGGCGCTGCGCAAAGTTAAACGCATGTCGCGCGAGGAGGCTAATGACGCGGCCTTGGCGAGGCTAAATGAAGTCGGACTGCTGGAGCGTAAGGACCATCGGCCGGCCAATCTCTCGGGCGGGCAACAGCAGCGGGTGGCCATCGCGCGTGCGCTCGCCCTCGAACCCGAAATTATGCTGTTCGACGAAGTCACCAGCGCCCTCGATCCAGAATTGGTCAAAGGTGTCCTGAACTTGATGGCCGACCTCGGGCGGGGCGGGATGACGATGGTGGTCGTTACACACGAGATGAATTTCGCTCGCAAGGTCGCGAACCAGGTCGTGTTCATGGACGAGGGCCGGATCGTCGAGGCAGGCCGACCAGAAGACCTATTCGACAATCCGCAGAGCCCTCGTCTTCGACGCTTTCTGTCGGAGGTGCTGTGATTCAAATGGTGTGCGCAGCGGCGGGTTCTACGGTGTACGGCCTTGCGGGGCGTGCCTAACTGCCGCTAGTTCGTCGCCACGACGTTGCATGGTCGGCGGGACTTGCTGGGTGACTCAAAGATCCAAAAACGCAACTATCATCGAAGTCGCTCGCCGGGCTGGAGTGAGCTCTGCCACGGCTGGGCGCGTGCTTGGTGACTACGGCTACAGCAGCCCCGAGGTTCAGGAGAAGGTGCGCGCCGCAGCATCTGCGCTGGGTTATCGACCCAATCGCCTGGCCAAAGGTCTGATCACCGGTAAGACCCAGACTATCGGCGTTGTCGTGGGCGACATCGAAAGCCCATTCTATGCAAGCGTGCTGCGCGGAATAGGGGACGTCGCGCGCCGTGGCGGCTTCGGGGTTATCGTTACGAATAGTGACGAAAATGCCGAACTCGAGCGAGAGGCGGTGCAGCTGCTGTTGGAAAAGCAGGTCGATGGTTTAGTCGTCTCATCGACCTTCTTGGACAAGCCGGATCATCTTCGTGACGCAGTCGCGGCCGGCTGTCCCGTCGTGCAGTTCGATCGCATCGTGGCGGGCATGGAAACCGATTCGGTCGTGGTCGATAACGTTTCTGTAACGCGTAGCAGCATAGCGGCGATCATCGCCGCCGGACACAGCCGCATCGGAATATTGGCGGAACTCGGGCCGGACCAACGCGATGATGTTGGCTCCTTTGTGACGAACGCTGATCTCTCCAGCTCCGACGTTCGCTACCATCATCCAAGCTGGCAACGATTGTTGGGTTATCTCGAAGCCCATCGCGCTGCGGGCATTTCGCCGGATCCGCAGTTGATCCGCCGCGTGGCGGTCTATTCCAGCGAGGCAGCACGAAAGGAGGCACTCGATCTACTGACAATGCGCAATGCGCCGTCCGCCCTGTTTACCGCGGACGGTGTGATGTCGACAGGCGTTCTGGAGGCGACATCCGCACTGAAGCTTGCGATTCCGGGAGAGGTTTCGCTGCTTTGCTTCGACGATCTCGACTGGATGCAGTTCGTGGCCCAAGGTATCACAGCCATCGCGCAGCCGGCGCATCTGATCGGGGCGACGGCAGCCGAGCTTCTCTTGAAGAGGCTGGCTGGCGACACCGCACCGTTTGAACACCGTGTCCTCGCGGGTCGCCTGGTGAACCGTAATTCGATTGCGGTTCATCTCAACCGCAACGCCCCTGATCCGGCCGCGACGGTGTAGCTGGAGCCGAATTGCCGCGCCTCTTTGTGCCGAGGTCGATCCCATGCAACGGCTGAATGATAGCTCAAGCGTATTGCTGGGTAGGACTTTTGTCGCTTGCGATGCCCAGCGTGAGCTGCGCCAGAAATCGGGCGAGCCCATCCGGGTTCCGAAACCTAATCACTTGCGGTCGCAGTAGTATGGCTCGGTCGTTGAACGCATAGGCTGCCCGATTTCGTTCCGCGATGGGTAGAATTAGAGATCAAGCAAAATGTCGCCTTGTGGGCGGCTGCAGCACGCCAGGACGTAGCCTGCCGATTTGTCCTCCAAGGTCAGTCCGCCTAGGTCATCCATGACGACTTCGCCGGACAGCTTGGCGATCCGGCACGTACCGCAAACTCCCTGCTGGCAAGCGGTTGGGACATAGACGCCACATTGGCGCGCCGCTTCCAGCAGGGTCTCTCCGGGCGCGCAGTGATATGCAAGGCCGGAGCGGGCGAAGCGGACCGAAGACGAAACCTTTGAGTCCGATAGCGAACGCGAAATGTTGCCGCCCCCGAAGCTCTCCTCATGATACTGTGAAGGGGCGAGCCCGATTGCATCGAGGCAGCTGCGTGCAGCCTTCATGTAGGATTCCGGCCCACAGGCAAAAATCGTGCGGCTGTGGAGATCGGGAACCAAGGTCACGAGCATCTCACTGTTAATTCGCCCGGTTGGACCCGTCCAGGCCGGGTCTCCGTGACTGCAAATGCAAGTCACATGAACATTGGGAAAGCGAGCGGCAAGTGCGTCCAGTTCGAGCCGAAAAATGATGTCGTCCAGCGTTCTCGCACTATGAATGAAGTGGATCTCCTGGTCGGCTGCGCGGTCGGTAAATGCCCGCAGCATTGACATGACGGGAGTTATCCCGCTGCCACCTGAGAGGAAGAGGGACTTTGCATGCGGCAGATCGTCGAGATTGAACGAGCCGAGCGGGCCTTCGATTTCGATCCCATCGCCTGGCCTGAAATTGTCATGGAGCCAATTCGAAACGAGCCCGCCCGGCGTCCGTTTCACGGTAATCTGAAGGTCGAGCGGTCGCGTCGGCGGTGACGAAACGGAGTAGGAGCGCGTCACCGCGGCACCGTTGATCCTAAGGTGCACCAGAACATACTGGCCAGCGCTGAAGCAGAACATCCGATCTGAAGTGGGTGTGAGAACGAATGTTTTCACATCGTGCGTTTCGTCGATCACGCGCCGGCAGAGCACAAGCTGCGGTGTGGTCTGTGCCCAATGCCGGTGACGCTTTGTTGGGACGAAGCCGGAGGCTGCAAAGGCCGCGTATGCATTCATCAGTCAACTCGGGTTTGAAGTCGAGCCAAGATGCCACTTCAAACCCCGCTGAACAGCCGCGCAATCCTGCCTTTATGATCGGTAATTTCGATTAGACTTCCAGTGACATCACAGCAACCTGGAGAGCTCGGATGCCTTTGCGAATAATTGGTTCATGTTTGCGGCGCGCGAGTATCGCGGTGTGGACTGGCTGGTGCAGCGTCGGCGCTCCCTCGACGAGAAACGATGGGAGTTCAGCAGTGAACCTGCGCGCATCGTCGCTACGCATATAGCAGGTGCCGCCCGTTCGTCGGAGCATGATCTCCGCCAGAGTTTCCGATCCCGTCGAAAGCCGACAGATCGCCAACTCGGCCAGCAGCTCTGCGTGCGTCTTTTCCAGCACGGCGGTGTAGCCCGGGCGAATGTAGGTTTCAGGGTCGACGTCGGGCAGCGTTCTGGCAGCCGTCGAAACCATTACATATTCCTCGACCATCAGATGTTCGTAGGCGATCTCAGGCAGGTAACGAGGTGCATAAAGCACGGCGATATCGAGATTTCCCATGCTTAGGTCGCTGACCATCTGGTTCGAATAATCCGACTCGACATGGATCGAGGATTTTGGAAGGGCCTGGCACAGTGTCTCGACCCATCCCGGCAGAACCGAGCGGGTCATGCCTACCTGTGCGGCGATGCGCAAGGTGCCCTCGAACCGGTTGAACGCTCGCACGTCGTGTCGAGCTTGCGACCAGGTCGACAGCAGGGACCTGGCGTAAGCTTCGAACCGCCGTCCGGCGGCTGTGGGCTCAGCACCGGCGCGCCCGCGCTGGAAGAGCTCGGACCCGATCGCGCTCTCCAGATTCTTGATCCGGGTGCTGATCGTCGACTGGGTCAATCCCAGCCGATCGGCGGTGCGATTGAAGTTTCGCGACTCGATGATGTCGAGAAAGGTTTCGATGTGATCTAGCTGCACGTTACCTCCAATCGAAAAAGTCGATCATATTGCGCTGGATCATAAGCTTGATCAAACAATACTCAAGGCGGAAGCTTCACGCGGTGAAATCGGCCGGCAGATCGACCAGGCTGAAGCTACGGAGCTGAGCAACGTGTTCATAGTCGACTGCGATTGTCACAATTACTGGTCAAGCGCCACTGTACTGGAGCCCTACCTTTCCGGCCTGTGGAAGGACATGTTCGTCGAAGGCGAGAAGACAGGTCCCGTTGGCGCCTTCCCGCATGGCCATCGTCCCTGGTTTCATCCGCAGGACTTCTCCCGCAAGGACGTCCGTCCGAAAACTGAAGCCGACAACTATCTCATCATGAAGGAAAAACACCTCGACAAGTACAAGGTCGACGTGGCGATCCTGACCGGCGATGAGCCGATCGAGGCGTCTACCCTCGCCAACCCCTATTATGCCAGCGCTCTCGTCAGCGCCTACAATGACTACCAGATCGACCACTGGCTGCCGAAGGACGATCGCTTCGTGGGCTCGATCATCATTGCGCCACAGGATCCGAAGCTCGCGGCCACCGAGATACGCCGCTTGGGCAATCATCCGCGGATGGTTCAGGTTCTTGCCTCGCAAGGCTCCGTCAAGCCCTATGGCGATCCGTTTTACCATCCAATTTATGAGGCTTGCGCCGAGGTCGGGCTGCCCTTTGCCATTCATCTGGGCGGCCATGGCGGCGTGAACTCGACCGCGATTGCTCCTGCCCCAACGACGTTCTTCTGGGAGACGCACGCCATCCTGCACATGTCGGCGATTTCACATGTCGCAAGCATGATTGCGCATGGCGTCTTCGAAAAATGGCCGGACCTCTACTTCGTCGTCGTCGAATGCGGCGTGGCCTGGGTGCCGTCGGTATTGTGGCGCCTGGATGCGGATTACAAAGCGCTGCGCAAAGAGACGCCATGGCTGAAGATGCTGCCGTCGGAATATTGCCGGCGCAACATCCGCTTTTCCACGCAGCCGCTGGAGCAGCCCGCAAACATTCAGCATCTCTGGTCCACTCTCGAGGCGATGGACGGCGAAAATACGCTGATGTTTGCCTCCGATTATCCGCATTGGGACTATGACGATGCCAACACGCTGCAAATCCCTCCCGCCTGGAAGAGCAAGATCATGGGGCTGAATGCGTTGGAGGTCTACAAACGCATTCCCCGCGCGCAAGCGGCGAATGCCGCCTGAGGAAGCAGACGATGCCCGAGAAGACATACATCTGCCGCGTCGACGAGATCGAAACCGGATCTCCCTTCATCGCTAAGATCCGCAGCCTTTCGGTCGGGGTTTTCCGCATCGGAGATTCATTCCACGCCCTGCTGAATGTTTGTCCGCACCGCGGCGCTCCGCTTTGCGAGGGGCCGCAATGCGGAACAACTGCACCGGTCGAAGGGGCGCAATTCATCTATCACCGCGAAAACGAGATCGTGCGCTGCGCCTGGCATGGCTGGGAATTCGACATCAAATCAGGCGCGGCCCTGGTCGATCCGTCCGTTCGCGCGCGCACATTTCCAGTCACCGTCGAGGCGGGCAGCATCTATGTGACAGCCTGATCGAGGTGCGGATTTGAGTGGTCAGAAGAAAGGGTGATCGCGGCTGACGAGCAGATTTCTTCACAGGTGCTTGACGAACAATAACGCGGAAAATCCGCAATGGGAGAGTCAAATGTCAGAATCTGAATACAAGCTTGGTATCGCTCAAAGCCTGATTGGTCGCGGCAAGATTTCTCGTCGCGACTTCATTCATCTTGGACTGGCCGCGGGGCTGAGCGTCGCAGCTGCGAACAAGCTCTTCGTCAGTACGGCACGGGCCGAACCGCTGCAGGGCGGCTTCGCCAAGCTCGGCATGGCACATGGCGCAACAACGGATTCGATCGATCCGGCCGGCTACCCGGATACGTTCACACAAACCGCGTTCTCGGGCTCGATGTCCAACAGCCTCACCGAGGTCGACGCCAAAGGCAACGTCCAACCGGACCTGGCCGAGAGCTTTGAATCATCGGACGGGGCCAAAACCTGGGTCTTCAAGCTGCGCAAGGGCGCAACCTTCCACAACGGCAAGAATGTCACGGCGGACGACGTCGTGACTTCGCTGCGCTATCATATGGGCGACGAAACCAAATCGGCGGCGAAGCCGCTGCTTGAACCCGTAGCCAGCATCAAGGCGGATGGCCCGGAAACGGTTGTCTTCACGCTCAAGAGCGGCAACGCCGATTTCCCCTACATCATGAGTGACTACCATCTGGTCATCATGCCGGCCAAGGATGGCAATGCGGATTGGGGATCAGGCGTTCGCACCGGTGCTTTCGCGCTTGAGAACTTCCAGCCCGGAGTTTCGGCCAAGCTCAAGCGCAATCCGAACTACTTCAAGAACGGCAAACCCTATCTCGACGAGGTGGAGTTCATCGCCATCACCGATCTCGCCGCTCGCATGGCCGCGTTATCGACAGGGGAGGTGGACTATATTGGCCGCGCCGACCTCAAGACCCTCGGCATGTTGAAACGCAATCCCAAGGTGGAGATCGTCGAGGTCACCGGCTATGGCCACTATACCTTGCCGATGAATGTCACGATGGCGCCGTTCGACAATCCGGACGTCCGAATGGCCTTGAAATGGGCGATCAACCGTCAGGAGATCGTCGACAAGATTTTTCTCGGCCACGCCACTGTTGCCAACGACAACCCAATCGCGCCGGCGATCAAGTTCGCTACGAACCCCCAGCCGCAACACAGTTTCGATCCGGAAAAAGCCAAGCATTATCTGAAAAAGGCCGGAATGGAAAAACTGAAGGTGGATCTCTCGGTCGCCGATGCCGCTTTTGCAGGCGCTGTGGACGCGGCTGCGCTCATCCGCGAGACGGCAGCCCAGTGCGGCATCGACGTAAACGTCGTGCGTGAGGCCGAGGACGCCTATTGGGATAATGTCTGGCTCAAGAAACCGTGGTGCGCTTCCTATTGGAGCGGTCGCGCGCCCGCCGACTGGATGTTCACACAAGCCTTCGCCGCAGACTCCAGCTGGAACGAGTCGTTCTGGAAAAATCCCCGCTTCAACGAGTTGCTTGTCCAGGCGCGCGCCGAGACGGACGAGGCCAAGCGGTCGGCAATGTATGCCGAGATGCAGCAACTGACCCATGATGATGGCGGCAGCATCGTGCTGGTCTTCAACAATTTCGTCAGCGCCAAATCCAATAAGCTCGCACATGGCGAGGTGGCGCCGAACTGGGAGAACGATGGACTGAAGATGGCCGAACGCTGGTGGATCGCCACTGCGTGAGAGTGCGGGCCGGGCCCGCGATCGCTACCAGGCTCCGGCTTGCAACCGCGTGCCCTGACTGGTGTGGCAGGGCGGCGGCAGCAACGAGAAACGCGTACCCATGAACCCCGTCGCAAGAACGGTTCTGCAGCGCCTTGGCCTCGGCCTGGTCACGCTGTTCATCGTCTCCATCATTATCTTCTCTGCGATCGCAATGCTGCCGGGCGACTTCGCCAAGGCGACGCTCGGACAATCCGCGACACCCGAAACGGTCGCCGCCTTCCAGCGAGAAATTGGCATCGACCGTCCGCCTGTCGAGCGCTACTTCGTCTGGGTCGGGCAGATGCTCCACGGGGATTTCGGCTCTTCGTTCGCGAGCCGCACCGGGTATCGGCGCACCGTGGCCGAGATCATCGCGCCGCGCCTCTACAATACGATGTTCCTCGCGTCGATGACCGCGCTGATCGCAGTTCCGCTGGCCCTGGGACTTGGCATCCTCGCTGCGCTCTACCGCAATGGCTGGTTCGACCGGCTGGTGAACGCAGTGACGCTGACAACCATTTCGTTCCCGGAGTTTTTCGTCGCCTATATGCTTGCCTACCTGGTCATCTCGCGCGACACGTTCATCGGATCCGAGTTCGCACAATCCCTGCCGCACTGGCTCGCAGTGTCACTGAACTGGATACTCAACGCAGTTCCCAAGTTCCCGACCTTGTCCAACGTGAACGACCAGACGCCGTTCTGGAATCACGTCTGGAGAGTAGCTTTGCCGGCAACCACGCTTACGCTCGTCATCGTCGCCCACATGATGCGCATGACACGAGCGGCGATCATCAACATGCTGGCAAGCCCCTATATCGACATGGCGCGGCTGAAGGGAATGTCGCCCATGGCCATCGTACTCAGGCATGCCTTGCCCAACGCATGGGCTCCGATCGTCACGGTGGTGGCGTTCAATCTTGCTTATCTGGTCGTCGGAGTGGTCGTTGTCGAAGTGGTGTTCGTCTATCCCGGCATCGGTCAGCTGATGGTTGATGCGGTCAAATCCAGGGATGTTCCGGTTGTCCAGGCCTGCGCCCTGATTTTCGCGGCGACCTACATCCTGCTCAATCTGACTGCCGACATCATTTCGATCGCCACCAATCCAAGGCTCTTGCATCCACGATGACCAGCTACGAACCCATCGCTCAGGTTCACAGGCTGAGGCGCTCGCGCGCCACCCGGGCCAAAACGGCGCTGAAGAAGGCACCCTTCAGTGCCTGGTTCGGCATCCTCGTCATCATCGGCTATGTCATCGTTGCGGTGTTCGCGCACTGGATCGCCCCATACGGCGAAACGCAGGTCTTCAGCGAAGCCTTCGCACCGTGGAGCCAGCAGTTCAAACTGGGAACCGACCAGCTCGGCCGCGATATGCTCACACGCTTGATTTACGGTGCGCGCAACACCATCGGTATCGCCGTCGCGACCACACTGCTGTCCTTCGCCGTCGGCGTCTCGCTCGGCCTTCTTGCCGCATTGTACAGGGGATGGCTCGACCAGATACTGTCGCGTGCGGTGGACGTGTTGATGTCGATCCCAAGCCTGATCTTCGCCCTGGTGCTGCTTTCGATCTTCGGGTCGTCGATCACCAGCCTGATAATCATCATTGCGCTGCTCGATTCCACCCGCGTCTTTCGGCTCGCACGCGCCGTCGGGCTTAACGTAGCAGTGATGGAATATGTCGAGGTGGCGCGATTGCGCGGCGAAGGCCCGAAATGGATCATCGCCAAGGAAATCCTTCCCAATGTCATGCCGCCGCTGGTCGCGGAGTTCGGCTTGCGATTTTGCTTCGTATTCCTCACGATCGCGGCACTGTCCTTCCTGGGCGTCGGCATTCAGCCGCCGACCGCCGATTGGGGATCGATGGTGCGCGAGAATGCAACCCTGATCACCTACGGCGATGTCACGCCGCTGCTGCCGGCCGGCGCGATTGCCCTCCTCACGGTATCCGTGAATTTCGTCGTCGACTGGTTCCTGCACGCAACAAGCGGGTTGCGGGATGAAAGGTAGCGGTCCGGCCTCGCGCGAAAAAGGTAAGGATCTACTTCAGATCCGCAATCTCCATGTGGAGGGCTTCTCGGACGAGCGATGGCATCCCATTGTCCGCGGGGTCGATCTGGCGCTGAAGCGGGGGGAGGTTCTTGGCCTGATCGGCGAGTCAGGCGCCGGCAAATCCACCATTGGCCTCGCCGCGATGGGTTACGCCAAGCCGGGCTGCCGTATCACACAGGGCTCGATCCTGTTCGACGGGCTCGATCTTCTGGCACTCAGCGAAACAGGGCGGCGTCGCCTCAGAGGCTCCCGTATCGCCTATGTCGCACAAAGCGCCGCGGCCTCTTTCAATCCGGCCCACCGGCTCCTCGACCAGACTGTCGAAACTGTGGTGGCGCATGGGATTGCCAGCCGAGAGAAAGCGAACCGGAGTGCCGTCGATCTTTATCGGCGTCTTCAGCTTCCAGACCCGGAGACCATCGGCTTTCGCTATCCTCATCAGGTTTCCGGCGGACAGTTGCAACGGGCAATGACCGCGATGGCGATGGCCTGTCGTCCGGACCTCATCGTCTTCGACGAGCCAACGACGGCGCTCGATGTGACGACGCAGGTCGAAGTTCTCGCCTCCATTCGCAATGTCGTGGAGGAATTCAACACGGCTGCAATTTATGTGACGCATGATCTGGCGGTGGTGGCGCAAATGGCGGACCGCATCATGGTTTTGCGCGATGGACTTACCGTGGAGGAGGCTGAAACACGCCAGATGCTCGCCTCGCCCAGCCAGGAATATACCAAAACGCTCTGGGCCGTGCGCAAGCTCGCCAAGCCCGAAGTTCCGGCCGATGAATATCTGCTTACGATAGACAACGTCACCGCGGCTTACGCGCGGAGGGTCAAGGTGCTCCAGGATGTCTCCATCAAAGTTCCACGTGGACGAACAGTGGCTGTGGTCGGCGAATCCGGTTCCGGGAAATCGACGCTCGCTCGCGTCGTTACCGGCCTGTTGCCGCGGCTTTCGGGGTCGATTTCCTTTGCCGGCCAGGCCCTTTCCAAGACCCTGGAGACCCGCCCAAAAGAGATTCTGCGTCGCATACAGATGATTTATCAAATGCCCGACAACGCGCTAAATCCGCGCCAGACGGTCGAAGAAGTCATAGCTCGGCCGCTTGAATTCTATCTTGGCCTCAAGGGAGCGCAGCGGGATCGGCGGATCGGCGAACTCATGCACATGGTCGAGATGAGCGAAACTTACTTGGATCGTGTGCCGGCCGAACTGTCGGGGGGCCAGAAGCAGCGCGTTTGCATCGCCCGAGCGTTGGCCGCCGATCCGGAACTGATCATCTGCGACGAAATCACGTCTGCGCTCGACCAGATTGTGCAGGAGGAAATCCTCAAGCTGTTAATGCGGCTTCAGCGCGAGCTCGGCATGAGCTACATTTTCATCACCCATGACATTGCCACCGTGCGGGCGATCGCCGACGAGATTGTGGTCATGCACCAGGGGAAAGTCGTTGAGCAGGGATTAAAGAGCGAAATTCTCACGCCGCCGCATGCCCCCTATACCGAACGGCTTTTATCCTCCGTGCCGGAAATGGATCCGGATTGGCTGACAAGGCTGCTGGCCAGCCGGGGCTGAGGACGCATTGTTATTCAACGCGAATGAACGCAAGCTGCGGATCGGGCGGCATGACAGGTCCTCCGAAACGCCCTCATTGAATCGGCCTGGTCGGTCTTCCGCCGTGCCGCCTTGACACTGACGGATGCGCGACCAGCGGACTTCCGCTTCGCTTCCACCAGCCGACAGGGCTAAACTGGCATAGAACGACAATCGCAGGATTTTGGCTCAAGTGAGCCCGTGCCGGACGAGGTGGCGAACGACCGGGGAAAACATCTGCTGGCCGATATAAGACCCGATGTTCGCATTTTCGAAGATCGCTTGGGCGGTAACGGCATCCTCGACTATGGGGATACCTGCCTCGCGCGCCTGAGCCATCATATCTTCGGCCGCACGGCCCTGACCCTTGCCGACAATTGTCGGCACAGGCGTTTCGCCCTTGACGTAGCGCAAGGCCACGGCGCGGTCGCCTGACACCAAGACGATGACCGCGTTTTTCACACCTAGCTTCGCAGGCTGCATCACTGCTTCGCGCCGCTGTCGCTGCTGTTCACGGCGGATCAATGGATCGCCTTCGAGATCTTTGTGTTCGCGCTTGTATTCGGTTGTTGTCATGCGCATGTCCCGTAGGAACAGCCAGCGCTGAATAGGAACATCGATCAAGCCGATGACGATAAAGGCCAGGGCGGCGGCAGTCCCGAGAGGTGTCATCACCGCCTTGATGGTCGGCTCCAGGCATGTCTGACCACAGCCTGGCGCATCGAAGAGAGGCTGTAGCCAGGCGATCAGGATGAATACGAAAAGGCTTGCCAGGAACACCACCTTGACGAGGCCCTTGGCGAACTCGATGACATTGCGGAGCGACAGGATCTTCTGAAGGCCCTTCGCCGGGTTTATGCGATCGAACTGCGGCTTGAGCGGCTCGAACGAGAAGACCGGCCCGAACGTGGCCAGCATGCCGAAGGCTACGGTGAGAACCACAACGATGCCGACTAGCGGCAATGTGGCAAGCATCAGCAATGAGAACGAGTGGTGGATGGCACGCAGGCTGACCTCCTCGAAAGAGCCGCCGGGCACCGTCACAGTCTGCACGAGTTCCGAAAGATATTTGAAGAGCAGCGGCCAGCAAAAATAGAGATAGCCAAGCGCTGCGAAAAGAGTGAAGCCGGATACCAGGTCGCGGCTTTGCGAAACCTGGCCCTTGCGGCGGGCGTCACGAAGCTTCTTGTCGGACGCCGGTAATTTCTTTTCCTCAGCTTCTTCGGCCATGTTGCAATCTTACCGCACTATCGTGGTTCCAGTCGGCCGATGCCCTGTGTAAGGTGGGACAGGCTTGAATACGGAGAGGTGGATTTGCGGTTGCGTGTCGTATTCATGCCAGTCGTCGTCGCGCTGGCGCTGAGCGGTTGCCAGACGACCCAAACCGGCTCCGTGCAGGCCAAGGCGCAGGGCCCATCGTCTCAATCCGAGCGCCTGATCAAGCTTGCCGACGATATTGATGCGCGCGGAGAAAGTGATACCGCCATCGCGCTCTACCAGCGCGCCGCAGCAATGCCGGGCGCCAAGGCGAGCGCGTTCGTCAAGACAGGCGACGCTTACATGCGGGCAGGCTATCCTGCCGATGCCGCCAAAGCTTATCGGGCCGCGCTGGCCAAAGCTCCCAATGACGGGGGAGCAATGCTTGGGCTTGGCTCGGCGATGATGGAGGTAGGCGATATCGATGCAGGCATGCGCGCGCTTGCGCAGGCAGCGCCGCTGGTCAACACCAGCGGCGCCTACAACCGATTGGGCGTTGCGCAGACTTTCGCCGGGCAGACAGGGCAGGCGCAGGAGACTTTCGCCCAGGCGTTGAGACTCGCGCCGGGCGATCTTGACGTCGAGACCAACATGGCATTGGCGGCAGCCCTCGAAGACAATTCCGCTGCGGCGCTGCCGCTGGTGCAGAAAATTGCCGCCGCTCCCAATGCGCAATTGCACCACAAGCGCAACATTGTGGTGGTGTACGGGCTTCTTGGCCAGGCCGACCAGGTCAAGGCCTCGCCGCCAATCGGGCTGACGACCAAGGAGGTGGCCACCCTGCTTGCCCGCGCAAGAACCATTCGGCTGAAGGGCAGCACTCAGGCCAAAGCGAAGGCGCTCGGCTCCATCCTCGGCTAGCGAATCGGGCCGGAGGGCCTGAAGCGATCTTCCGCCAAGCGCGACGCGTAGGGTGACACTACGCGGGCGAATACCGCGCCGGCTCACTCGACTGGGAGCGTTGTTTGCGGCACCGACGGCGCGCTGTTGGCGCCGCCTATCGGAGCCTCCTCGCCATCGAGGTAGCGACGGGCCGCCCGCGCGGTCGGTGCCGCCGCCGCCGGGCCCATGCGGCGGCCTTCTACGAGGTCACGCTGGCTTTCGGACATCCGCTGAAGATTGAAGGCATTGGCGCAACCGGGCGGCAGATGGGAGCCGACGCCGGAGACGATCGTCAGATTCGTCTTGACAGCAGAGTTGTCGTCGTCGGCTGGCTCGGCCAGACAGGCATCGGGAGCAAGAACTGAGCCGCCGACACCTTTCTCGGAGCCGCCTGCATCCGTCGAAACATAGTTGTAGCCAGGCGAATAATCCTGCCGCTGTTGCGGGCTGCTCGCGCAGCCGGCCAGAACCAGCGCTGGAACAACGCAGAAAAATGCGATGGGGGATGTCATATCCGGTCCTCGTTACTTGATGATCAGACCCGTCGCCGATGCGTCATTGGCGTGCTTGCGGCTGCGGTGCTTGGCTGCCGGACGATCAAGCGGCGTGGCGAGGCTGTCGCGCACCGGTTCCACCAGATAGGGCGTAATCAAAATGACCAGTTCGGTCTCTTCGTGCTGGAAACGCTGTGATTGAAAAAGCGGGCCAAGCACCGGTACATCGCCCAGCACCGGAAACTTTTCCAGATTGCGCGAAGTCCGCTGCTGGAAAAGGCCGGCGATCGCAAATGTCTGACCGCTCGCCACTTCGACCGTGGTGTCGGCCTTGCGCACGACGAAACTCGGCATGGCGAAACCGTTGGCGCTTACGGATCCGGTCTCAGATAGAGAACTGACTTCCGGCTGGACATGGAGCGCGATGCGATTGCGGCCGATCAGCGTCGGGGTGAAGCCGAGGGACACGCCGAAGGGCTTGTATTGGACGGTGACGACGTCGGTTCCTTGCGGGATCGGAACCGGAATTTCGCCACCGGCGAGAAAGCTTGCCGTCTGACCGGTCATGGCCGTCAGGTTCGGTTCGGCCAGTATCTTGACGATGCCGTTGCGTTGCAGGGCTTCGATCAGAATGTCGAAGTTCAGGCCATGCGCCTGGTCCATGTTCAAACCGAAATTCCCGTTGCCCGAGGGCACACCGTTGTCCTGGAACATGTTGAATTCGAAGCCGCCGCTCCTGTAGCCGACGGACCAGTCGACGCCGTAGGACTGCAGTTCCGTGCGCGAGACCTCGGCGAAGCGAACCCGAATGTTGACTTGCTGTGAGCCCTGCACGGTCATGTTGTTCAGCGGCGGCTGTTCCGGTGGCGAGAAGGTCCGGGCGACATTGTCCAGATCCGTTGCCTCATCGACGCCTCGCGCCTCGCCTGTTGCAACGATACGGGTCCCGAAAATGTGGAGATTTGTCGCCGAGCTCGGCTGCATTGCTTGCTTGGCCTCGGTAGCAGGCGTGACATCGGGGGTGACGCGGAACTGGGCCGTTGCCTCGATCCGTTCATCGGCCGTGATCGCAATGAGGTTGGTCAGGCCGGGTTTGAGGCCGAACACATAGACCATGCTCGGCGACACGACCTGAAGGTCCGCGATCGTGGTGTCGGCAATCAGCACGGATTCGACCGGTTCATTGAACCGCAATAAGCGTCCTTGCCCGACCGGCAAGCCGACCGTTGGTTTGCTCGGCAACGCTGATATGTTCTGTGCCGTCGCATCGGCCAGTGTGAGCAACAACGCCAGCAGGACGCCAATCGTCGCGATAGCGAGCCGGCCTAAATCTGCCCGCCGGGCGAAAGCGGCTGATCCTACGCCTGCCGCGGTGTTGTGGATGGTCATGCCATTTCTCTCCTGAATCCCCGATGTCCCCATCCGTCCGGCTGGCGTCAGGAGGGCGCCTCCTGCGCGGCATTCGCCTGAGCCGACGGGAGCGAATGGGAGACGACGCGCGCGCCGGCTTTGCCGGAGCGGCCGGCGATCGTGGCCAGCGGCTGGACATTGAACTCGTGTGCGAGTTCCTGGAAGGATAGGACCGGAAGCTCGATGCCATTGTGTGCCAGCAGGCTGCGCATGTGACGGCGCACATCCATCGCGGCGAGGACGACCGGTGAAACATCGGTGGCGTTCTGCGACCGGGCTCGCTCGATTTCGGTGACCAAAGCCTGCGCATCATCGTCCGACAGATTCAGGAAGGTGCCGGTCGACGTGCTTTGCACCGCGTTTCGCAGGATGTCTTCGGCCGACCGCTGCAGCACATAGGCCGCGATGATGTTGTTGCGGCCGGCGAAGCGGAAGCTGATCTGGCGCTTCAAGGATGTGCGGACATGTTCCGTCAGCAAGAGGACGTCCTGTTCGCGTTGGCCCCATTCGATGAGTGCCTCGAGGATAAGGCGCAGATTGCGGATCGGGACGTTTTCCCCGACGAGCCGGCGGAGCACTTCCGCGATCTTCTGGAGCGGCACGGTCTCCTGCGCCTCCCTGACCAGATCCGCATAATCCGGTTCCATGTCCGAGAGCAGCCTGCGTGTCTCCTGAATCCCGACGAAATGGCCGGCATAAAGACGAAGTGCATGGCCGGTCCATTTGGCCGCTATTTGCACCGGCGTTGAGAAGACGAACCCGGCTTCCTTCAGTGCTGACAGGTAGCTGTCATCGGCCCATTCGAATTTACGCAGACCGGCAATCGGAGAACCTTTTTCGTAGGGTATTTCGAGCAGATCGAGATGCGTCGTGTCCGCTTCGACAAGAACACGGTTGGCACGAATTTCGGCATCCAAGATGGGCGCACCTTCCAGATCGACACGGACGCTTCGTGGCGAAAGCATCTCGTCGACCTGCATACCGATGGCCGGAACGTCGACACCGAGATCACCGAAGAGGTCGCGGCGCACGCCGTCGGCGAGCGCGGCAAATTCGAGCTCCGGGACCAAGCGTCCGAGCTCGGTTCCGAAGCGCACGACGACGCGGTAGGACGGAGACAGTGTTGCGGTGGAGATTGCCGAAAGCGACGCGGAATTCCCCCGCTGTGCAGGCGCGGCGATATGGCCGATGTCTTGAGGCTCGGATTCCTGGGCGGTGCGGCGATTGATTGCATAGGCGCCGGCTCCGCAGCAGGCACCTAGGACTAGGAAGGCGATGGAGGGGAAGCCTGGCACCATGGCAAGGCCGACCATGATCACCGCGGCGAGCGCGAGCGCGCGGGAGTCGCGCAGCAGCTGGCTGGTTATTTGCCGGCCAAGATCGCCCGTTCCGTCCGCGCTGCCGACGCGCGTCACCATTGTGCCGGCGGCCACAGCGACGAGCAGTGCAGGTATCTGCGCCACCAGGCCGTCGCCCACGGTGAGCAGCGTGTAGGTCGCAGCCGCGTCGCCGATCGACATATCGTGCTGCAGCGTACCGACTGCGAAACCACCGATCAGGTTGACCAGAATGATCACAATGCCTGCGATCACGTCCCCCTTGACGAATTTCATGGCGCCATCCATTGCGCCAAACAGCTGGCTCTCGCGCTCCAGCTGCTGGCGCAGGTGGCGTGCCTCCGCCTGATCGATGTCGCCGTTGCGCAACTCGGCATCGATGCTCATCTGCTTGCCCGGTAGCGCATCGAGCGTGAAGCGCGCGGCCACCTCGGCGACGCGTTCGGCACCCCGCGCAACAACGATGAACTGCGCAACAGTGATGATCAGGAAGATGACGAGGCCCACCGCAATGCTGCCACCGACGACGAAGGTGCCGAAGGCGGTAATGATCTCGCCTGCGTCGGCCTGGAGCAGGATGAGTCGCGTGGTCGTGATCGTGATCGCCAGCCGGAACAAAGTGGCGATGAGGATGACCGACGGCAGTGACGAAAACTGGAGTGGATGAGAAACGTAGAACGAGGCCAGC
This sequence comes from Mesorhizobium sp. M0185, assembly GCF_040322175.1. Lineage (NCBI taxonomy): Bacteria > Pseudomonadati > Pseudomonadota > Alphaproteobacteria > Hyphomicrobiales > Phyllobacteriaceae > Mesorhizobium > Mesorhizobium sp. M0185. The sequence continues at coordinate 47,518 of NZ_JAMYSY010000017.1, forward strand.
AGGATAAGCACGCTGATGGCGATGTTTGCGGTGATGAGAATGTCGACGAGAAACGTCGGCAATGGAATGAGCATCATCACCACCGCGACGAGCATCAGGATGGCAATGACCAGATCGCTGCGGCGTGACAGCCTGGCAAGAAATTGCATCAGTCGTTCCGAGACGGTCATCCGACGCCTCGTTGCGACAGGAAGTTAAGCAAGGCACTGCGCGCCTCCGTCTTGCGCCCCGCCACGAGCAAGGCGCGGCTCTTCAGCAATGTAAGCACCGGGTGATCCATTCCTTCCAAGGTCTCCAGCCTGGCAATCGTGGCAAGCGCCTTTTCCGCCTCGCCATCGAGTATGAGAAGGTGCGCCAACGTTCTGAGGATGCCGGCATTTCCCGGCGAGAGCTGTGCAGCAATAAGCAGGTAGGCCGCGCCCCGCTTTGCCTGCCCGTGACACCCGTAGAGATAGCCTAGGACATGCAAAAGATGCACGGTGTCACGCGGCTCGGTCAGAGTTCTATCCTTCCTGCATGCGACCAAGCAGATCGCGATGACGCTCGATTTCATCCTCCATCAGCGTTCTGGCGAGCGTCTTGAGTTGCTCCCCGCCCTCCAGGCTTGGGACCAGGTGCGTTACAAGATGCTGGAGAATAGGCACGGAGCGACGCAGGATGGCTGGTTCGGGAATATTGGGCATGACGAAATTGGCGAGTATCTCGTCGAGCGACTCGCCGGCCGCACCTTGAGAAGCCTGGAATTCCGCCGTTTCCGGCCTTTCTGCACCGGCGGCGGATTTCGTCCCCTGAGCACGGTTTGCTGCTTTGTCGACCCCATTCATCCGCCGCCGGCTGATGGCCTGGCCCCGCACACCTTCCGCCTGCCGCCCCTCGCGGCCCGCCGTGTCAACCCGTGCCGTGTCGAATCGTGCCGCTTCAAGCCGCCGGTTCACGGATATTTCAGCGCGACCGTGGCGCCGCCCTTGGTCAGGAAAAGTTCGGTTTCGCCGATGTGTTTGACGGCCCAGCCGTCATCGGTGAATGCACCTTCGTGATAGCGCGCCCCATCGGCTGCGATGACGTAGGGCCGCTCGCCATACCAGATCGCCTGCAGCCTCAGGCGCGGGGCCTGCTGCGCATTGCCAACCATGACGTTTGAGATGAGGGGAAGGTAAGCGCCGAACGACTGATCGAACCAGGATTGCGTTTGTGCCCAGACATCACTCTTGTCATTCGGGATCATACCCGAGACCACGAGGCGTCCCTCCGATTGCAGAACCGTTAATGTGCTTATGCCGGATTGCTCGAGGCGCAGCTTGAGCTGGCTTTCCGCTTCGGCGGCAGTGTGGATTTGCGCTGGCGATGAATCGTCCAGGATTTTTTCCCCTGCCTGGCCGACGAAAGCCACTCTGACTGGTTGCCCGTCTTGAGAGGACGCCTTTGCGCCAATCTCTTGCTTGGCGAAAGAAAACCCGTTCGCGGTGACGGAAATTGCGAGAACCGCACAGAGAACGCTGCTCGCGACCAGCAGCGGGCGATTGGCAAAGGACCATCGATTGGGTACGCGTTGCAGGCTGACCAGCTTGATGCGCGCCTCGCCAACACTTATGGTGAGCGGCAGCCTGCAGCGGCTGCCATGTCCCTCATGGATGGTCTCGCCCGTGGCCAACGTGACATCGCCGCCGACGGCTTCGATTTCAACTTGGCTGCCCTTGCGCCGCAGCCTTGCGTGAATCGGTGCGATGCCGGCATCGCGCAGGACAATGTCCGACTCAGTGCTGGAGCCGATCGTATATTGTGGCTCGACCAGACTGACTTCGGCGCCGGCGTGAAATCCGTGGGTCACGCTCAGCGCAATGGAATGTCCGGTTTCCGGAGAGGGGGCGATGATCGATCCGAGTCGGCGCGCCGGCGCTGCTGGTTCCAGATGTTTGGTGATAGGACGAGCGGTCATGCCACTTCATCTCCCGCCGATGACCATTTCAAATGCGGCCTGATGACGGCGCTGAAAAAATTGCGCCGTGCAAAGTACGCCGCCGGGTGCTTGCGGCGGCGCATGGTTCGGGAATCCGCCGCCTTAGGCCTTTTCAGCCGACTGGCCGAGCGTCCTGGCGGTGCTCATCAGCATGTCATGCTGGGATTTCGCGATCTCTTTCGTGATCTCCAGGCCAAACATGCGCTCCTGGTGCTTGATCATCTTGTCCAGGTTCTGTTCCGGCGACCCTGCTGAGCCGGAGGTAATGGGAGGGGTAGCAGCCATCATTGTCTCCTTGAGGGACTATCCAAGTTGCAAACTCCGGACTCACATCGCTGCAGTCCGGAGGGTTGCGAAGGCAGCTTAAGGCAGCATGGCCGAAAATGAAAGTCCAGTTGGAATATTTGAGACACTTCGGTTCCAACTGTTGCGTCGCCTGTGTTCAAGGAGTACCTTGGCAGGTGGGTGAATGGGGTTTCAGAATGGAAAAAGGTCCTTTGGCCGAGCTTTTGGTCGAACGGTTCGAGACTATGCCACCGCAGTTGCGGGTCGCCGCACGTTTCGTGCTGGATCATCCCAAGGATGTCGCACTGATGTCGATGCGCGAGCAGGCGCACCAGGCCGGCGTTTCGCACAGCACGATGATGCGGCTGGCGCGATGGATTGGCCTTGAAGGCTACGAAGATATGCGCAGCCTTTATGCGCGCGCGCTGCGCGAGACCATCGCGGGCGAGCCGGCGCGACAGGGTATCGGACAGCATGGCGATCCGGGATATTCGACTGCCGGCGTCGTTGCCGACACGCTCGCCGCCCAGATCTCAAGCCTTGGCGAATACGGCAACGCCATGCAGTTCATCGCGGCAGCCGGTCTGCTCGCCCGGTCACGCGATCTGTTCGCTGTCGGCTCGCGCGCCGCCTATCCGGTCGCGAGCCACTTCGTTCACATCATGTCCTTGCTGGCTGGCACCGACTGCAAGGTGACGCTTGTCGGCGAGATGGCCGGACCGGGCCTGGATGCCCTCCAGCACGCGGGACGCGGCGCGGTACTTCTTGCGGTGGGCCTATCGCCCTACGAGCGCACGACGATCGACGTTGCGCGCCAGTCGGCTCGGCAGGGCATCGGCGTGGTGGCGGTCACCGACAGCAGCGTGTCGCCGCTGACACAGATCGCGCGGGAAACAATTATCGTTACGTCAAATTCGCAGTCGTTCTTCCGAAGCATGGCGCCGGCGTTCGCCGCCGTCGAGATTCTGGCGGCGCTGGCGGCAGCGCAGTCTGAAACGAACGCCGCAGAACGGGTAAAACAGTCGGAAGAGCAGCTTGCTGCTTTCGGCATTTATTGGAAGCCCCCTCGATAACATCCGAAAGGTTGCGATCGGGCGGGCGTGACGGCAGCCAGGCTGCCGGCAACGTTAATTTCCGGAGATCTTCCTCATGGTTCGCCCGATAACGCCCACCAAGCCGCCGGTCCAGCCGCAAAAGGTCAATGCCAAGGCAAACGCCGCGCAGATAGCGCGGCTGGAGGCCCAGGCTGCCAAGCTGCGGGAGCAGATCAGGCTTGCCAACAGGATGGGCGAGCGTGATTGGGCGGCACAGGCCCGCCAGGAACTGGCCCATGTGAGCACGCAACTGGATTCGCTTCAGTCGCCGCCGGTTGCGGCTTCGGCAGCGCCGAGTGTCAACGTCGTCAACGCCAGCAACGGCACATCCGTCAATGGCAGGACGGTGACGCCGGCTCTCTACACGCAGACCGATCTCGCGCTGGCCGCGACACCGGTGAAACTGGATGGCAGCACGCCCGAAGACAACGGCGCGGAAGCGACGGCTGCGCGCAACATTGTCAGCAACGTTACCGGCGGCAAAAGCATCGACCAGATTGCATCTGCCCGGGGCGTGACGCGCGAACAGGTTATCGCCGCGCTCAGGTCCGGCGGGATGACCGTTTCGACCGCTGACCCGAGCGGCAATGGCGACGTGCTGACGACGAAGATCACGGATGCCAGCGGCCGCACCATCACGCAATATTACGACTACCAGCACGACAGCTACTACACGAGCGTGGAGCAACCCAACGGCACGGCAACCACTACGCCGATCCGGGATGGGCTCGGGCGCAAGGAAACCAGCAGCCATAATCCCGACACCGGTGCCATCACGACGCGTTACGAAGACGATCTGCGCACCGGAACCGTCACCGAGCGGACCACCTTGCCGAACGGCGCTTCGGTGGAAACCGTTACACCCGGGAACGGGCCGGCCTTGCCGGTCACCACCGTCAACGGTCCAGATGGTGGCAAGACCGTCCTCGCTGCATCTCAGGATCCGGGCGGGGCACCCACCCAGGGCATCAAGGATGATCTCGCGGACGGCAAGAGCATCGAGCAAATCGCGCAGGAAAGGGGTCTGACCAACGAGCAGGTGATCGCCGAGCTGCAGGCCGCCGGCTATCAGGTCACGACGCGCGAACCGACGAGCGACAATGGTGACGTGCAGTCGGTTGAAGTCGTCGATCCGCACACCGGCGACAAGACCGTCTACTATCACGACTACCAGCATGATGAGCGCACCGTCGTGACGACGTCTGACGGCAAGGAAACGACGGTGTCGGAGGACGGGAACGGCAGGACGCGCAACAGTGTTCGCAACACCGAAACGGGCGAGATCACAACCACAATGGTCGATCCGAAGGCCGGAACTGAAACCACGATCGTCACCGACAAGAACGGTCGGGTGACGACAACGACTACCGAGGAGATCAATGGCGGCGAGCCCGTCGAGTACGAGGTGAAGCCAGGCGACAACCTGACCCTGATAGCGCAGCAATATGGCGTGTCGCTGGACGATCTGAGGAGAACGAACCCCGAGCTCTTCAATTCCCCTCGTGACCCCGACATCATTCACCCGGGCGAAAAGGTTACCATCGAAAACGGTACCCGCACGACCGTGGAAGTCACCTTCAACGGTTATACGCTGACCACGAGCCCTGATGGCAGCATGACGCTGCACAACAACACCACCGGGACCGACCTGAAGATCGAAGCAGGAAGTACGCAGGAGGCGTTGGCCAGGACGCTGTTGGCGGTGAACCCAAACAGCAGTGATGCCACGGAGGCAAAAGAGGGCGAGGTCGTAAAGACCTTCGTCGAAGGGCTGCTGGCGGGTGACGCCTTGCCCAGTCTCATCGACGCGGCAGAAGAAGCCGGACAAAACAAACAGGACCTGATCGAGAGATATGGTCTAGGTACCGTCGCCACGCCCGAGCTGGACGGTGAGAACAGGGTTGTCAATCCATTCGGCGATCCGCCGCAGGGTAATGCACCCTCCGGCGGAAAGTGGACGCCGATGAAGATCGATGGCGTCTGGACCTGGGTCGATCCCGAGGTGGCCCAGGCCATCATTGCTGAGAACATCGCGCTGTCCCAAATTACAGAGACGCGAGCTCTGGCCGGTCAGCGGCAGGAACAGTTCAACGTCTATATGCTCGACTCCGCCTACAAGGATGCTGTTGATGGGGCGCAGACAGTTATAAACGAGGCGTTGGCACCCCATGGTCTGCAATGGACCCCGCAGAAACCGGAAGGCACGCTTGCCGATGCGCAGGAGCGGCTTACCAAGGCCAACACCTTGCAGCAGAACGCGCAGGATGCCCGTGGCGAATATGAGACTGCCGGGCGCATTCTCGCCGACGCCATCACCCAGCAGAGCGAACTAGCCCCGCTGATTGATCCCAATGCAGACGTTGCATCCGCGCAAGGGCAGCCAGGTCCCAATCGGCAAACGCAGTACGCGCAAGGCCTCGCGGATCATGCGGCTGTCGATCAGCTGTTCTCCGAAGTCGGCCTGCATCTGAGCAAGGGCGACAAGCTCACCATCGACTTCCTGGTGGGGCAAGCCGAGCTTGACGGCATTCCGACCGACTCGAAGGAATATCAGGACCTCAAGGCGCTGCAGACGACAGCAGGCAATCAGCTCGAATTGGCGGAAGCCTATCAAAGCTACTTCAACGCCCATGCCGATGCCACGCAAGTGGGTGCGCAGCAGACGGACCTCGAGCAGAGACTGCTCGCCGAATATAATAGCGAGCACCAGTTTCTGTTCGAACAGGGAAAGAAACATCAAAGGGTCAGTGGCGATTATCTGGGTCTCTTCCAATCGCAAAGACTTGAGGTCCGCGACGGCCAGCTGTGGGTGGTCAACCAGTTCGAAGAGGGCACGACCGAGCAGCAGCTCACCTACAATCTGAGCGAAACGAACGTCAGGGATGAGTACCGCGATCGGCAACTCAACAAGGACTGGCAGCAGCTTTTGGGCGGCAGCAGTTCCACCGGGCGGGTGTGCACGGCAAATGGCCTGGAAGCGGTGAGGGCCAGCGAGGCGCAGGCGGCGCAGAATCTCAACGATGTCCTGGATCGGCAGCTCGGCGACAGCATTGAAGACCTGAACTCCGAGCTGTCAACGCTGCAGACCAACTTCAACAATGCGTTGACGGAGCACGGGCCAGGAACAGTCGATGCTCCTGAAGGCACCCTGCCCAATGGCGTGCAGCCTGTCGAGATCAACGTCGGCGGACAGACAATCAAGGTGGCGCCGGAGGTTGCCCAGACATACAACGAGATAGGGATCGATGCGTTGACCCAGAGCGGGAAGGCAGTCTGGATCGACCTGGATACAAAAGATGACGACGCCAGTGGACGCTGGGTTGATCCCGAACTAGCGGTCGCCAAACTCAAGCTGGACGCGACAAGGCTTCAGATAACGCAGGCCGAGGAGCTGCGCGGGCTGGTGCAAGGCTTCAGCGACTATCATGAGCTTCGGTCCAGCGATCCCTCGTTGCTGGTTGACCGAAACAGCACGGTGGATAAGACCTATCTAGACGAGCATGAGCAGCAGACGCTTGACGGCATCTATCAGCCGAAGTTCCAGCAACTGCTCGACAGCGGCTACGACAACGAGTTCCGTGAACAGCGCGGCACGGCCATTGAGGAGACGGTCGCCAGAACGCTCGGCATAGATCGTTCGACCGAGGAAGGTCGCGAGGCGATCGAGAATGTGACGGAAGAGATCCGCGATATCGGCGGCGACAATCCTTATGTGCGCAGCGTGCCGATTTTCTATGTTGACGACGAGGTCGGGACACAGCAGGTCGCGCTGTTTGCTGTGCGTGACGGAGACGGCAACACTCGCTATGTCGATGTGACCGGCAAAAAGTTCGACGACCTCGGAGATTTCCAGGACAACAACAACCAGTTCGGCGAAGATGGCAAGCTCGTCGTCCCCAAGGGTCTGGAGATGAAGGCCGGCGATGACGGCAGGATCGAACTGGAAGTCGTCAAGTCGCGCAATGTTTCTGCTTGGGACAAGGTCGTCGATCCGCTGGTTGGCATCGGGACGGGTGTAGCCACCATTCTGTCGTTCACGCCGGCCGCGCCGATTGCAGCACCCTTGGCCTATACGGGCGCTGCCTATCTCGGCACCCGAGCGGTCATAAACCAGGTCAACCATCTGGAACATGGCGGCGAGTGGGACGATACCGAGTCGCTGATGAATGTCGCCAGCGTGGCAACCACGGTTCTGCCGATGGCTTCCAGCGGTCTGCGCACCATTGGATTAGCAGGAAGGGAAATGACGGCCGCCGGATTGGCGGGAAAGGAAATGACGGCCCTGCAGGCCTTCCGTGGCAGCATAGGCGCAACACGGTCCAGCTCGCCCCTGGCGCTCGAAACCCGAACCTACATGCAGTCGACCGCCGGCCTGAACAAGCTGGCGTGGGGAGCGGATGTCGGCTCCGTGATTGTCGGTGCACCTTTGCTGGCGACATCGGCCTACGATCTCGCCGTCAACGGAGACCAGATGAACGGTCTTCAGCTTGCCAACGCGCTTACGGGCCTTGGCACCGGCATTGCCGGCACGGGCCTCGGCATTCACGGTCTGCGGACACTGCGACCTGGAACGGGCACGCAGGCAAGCGCCAATGGTCCCGGCGCCAACCAGCCACCGGGCAGCGGCGGACCGCACCAGCCGCCGCCCTGGTCCGACGGCAGAGGACCACGGCAGTCGCCTCCGGCGCTGGAACCCGGCCCCTCCGGACGTCCGATGAATGTCTATGAAATTGGCGCCGACGGCGTTTACAGGCCGACGGGGGAGCGGGTCTTCCAGGATCCCAACCATCCTGTGATACCGGGAGAAGTGATCAAGACCAGCGACGCCAGCGGTGACGGTCCGACGATGCTGCCGGGCCGCAATCCGCATGGGTCGACCGGGCGCAATTCACCGCCTCCCGCTGATAGCGATCCCATCATTGTGCCGAACAAGCCGGCAGGAAAAGACGACTCGATGCGCCTCGTCTGGGATCCGGAGACGCGCAGCTTCACCGGCATGCCGGAACCCGACACAAGCGGGTACATCTACACCAGTGGCAAGGATACCAAGACTCCCTCAGCCTATCTTGACGGGCTGAGCGTCGAGCAGCTTGTAGCGCGATACGAGGCAGAAAAGAGCTATTATTCGAACCGCGAGTTGGCCGAGCGCTACGGCCCGGATGGCGTTCAGATACCGCGCACGCCGCTCCGCGACATACTGCCCGACTTCCGCATCGGCGTCACATTCCGGACGCGCTTAAATACGGGCCAGGGCTTCGACATCGGCTCGCCGACGGTCGCGGCCGTGGGCTTCGGTATTGGGACAAAGACCGATGTCGGCATGATCGGGTGGTCGGTCGTCGACAGCATCAGCCAGCGCAGCCTGACACCATTCACGGATGCGCTCGGCACTCAAGGCGTCGTATCCTACCGGGCACGGGAATACAGGAACATCACCGGCCTTCAGGCCGGTGTCTGGCCGGTGTCCAATCAGACGGCTTTCCCGGTTCGCAGCAGCGATCTTTCGGCGGCGGCAACCAAGGCGATATTCAGCGATGCGACTGGCTACAACGCCAAGCCGCTGGATGCTGCCATCGTCGGCGTGACGCCAGACGGCGAAGGCACCGTGATCGAGATGACCTATACGCCTTCGCTCAAGGGCGAGGAGGTCACGCTCGCCCCCGGCCAGCACGATTTCCTTGGCGTGCCGGCGGAAAACAGCGCTGGCCACGTCAAGCTGGAAGGTGCGCTTCCGTTCGACCGTGTCATGACCGAAACAAAGGTCGGACTGCGGCTGCCGATCGTGGCCAATCATGTCGGGGCGGTCGACCAGATGCCACGCGTCGGCTTCGAGAAGCGCCCGGAAGTGCCCGTCAAGGACACGCTCCAGCCGGGTGACATCGTGTCGAAGCAGACCTACGACCAGATCCAGTCCGCTCTCGGCTCGACAAGCCTGAAGATCCAGTTCGCGGTCGAGGATCCGGCGAAGGCGTCCGAACTCATCGCAGCGATCGGACAGGGTGATGGCATCCGGTCGATCCGCGACCTCGTCAAATCTGGTCAGATCGATCCGTCGAACACAGTTTCGTTTGTTGATGAACCGACGCTAAGCGGGTTGCGGCTTTCGGCCGTACCGGGCAAGGCGCCCACGGCAGACATCGTTTTGCTGACCGGTGAGAAGGCACGCGTCGTCAATCCCGAGGCGATGCTGGTCGACATCATCTTCAACGACCGCAACAGGCTTCCCGGTGTGCTGGATTTCAATCCCGACCGGACGATAACTTCCGCGGCCTATAAGGTGAAATCGACGGTACAGTCGTGGCTGCCGGCGCGCTTCAGTCCCGACGGGACGCCGCAGCCCCGTTATATGCCGAGCGCCGGCAACATCTATCAGAACCTGTACGGTTCGCACGGCACGCCGGCGACGCGCTACACGCTTTCACTGTCGACACCTCCTCTGCCTGCCGGGGCGGTGGCTTTCAGTGCTGAAGTGAGAATCCAGTACAAGTCCAAGGCTGCCAAGATCGCTCCTTCAATCGCCAAGGATGAAACAGCGACGCTGACCTTCGATCGAGCCGATGGACAGAATGAAACGCTGACGGTCCCGGCCTGGCTTGCTCATGCCTTAGAAACCTCGCGTGACGGCGCGGCGACAGCCATTCCGAAGGGTGGCAAGGCCTCCCTGGAGCAGTTCCTCGGCGAACTGGAAAAGAAGGCGAGACCCGACCAGCGCGCGGCGATAGAGCAATTCCGGACGGAATTCGGCCCGTCGATCGTCGATGGCGGCTTCGTGCGCCAGAACGTTGCCGACGGCGTGCTGACGTTCCTCTCCTCGCAGGTGGGCAGCCGCCGAAGCGGACCGATCCAGATAAGGGACGAGAACGGGCAGTCCGTGACGGCAACCCGTTACGGACCGCTGCCAAAGAGCCCGGAGAATGTCTATGTGCCGCCGGCTGATGCTCCGATAGCGCGCGGCGACGAACTGGAGTTGATGCACAAGTCACATATCCTGTTCCGGGATCCGGAAACCGGAGAGCCCTATGTTCTACCCTGGATACGTGGTGCTTCTGACGACCATATGCCGGGGAGCCTTGGGCATCCCGAGGAGGGCAATCAGCCTGTCGAAGGCGCGGGCGACCCTACAAGACCGTTGCGCGGCAATGTCGGCCCGTTTGTGTTCCGGGCCGATACCCGCTCGCCAACCGAGATTAGGGACGCGGGAGGCTTCTCACCACCGCCCCCGACAGGAATCTGGGTGGACAATCCGCAAGGCATCGCCCTGAGCAGCTATGTCATGGGCAATACCCATGGCCGTTTCGTCGGCACGAGCCAGTCGATCTCGGGAGCCAAGGCTTTCGTTTCGGAAGAGTCACGAGCCGCGCGGCAGCAAGGTTACACTTATCTCTACACGCTGAATCCGAGCAGACCGCGCCTCCACGTCCCGACTGAATTCGAGGCAATGGGCCGACCCGTCGGCGACAGGATGGCCCGCGTAGACGAGACCGCAATCGACGGCAGCATACCATGGAGCGAGGTCTATGGCTGGCGGACCATGGATCCGGACGGGAATTTCGTCGGTGAATTCACGCGCAATGAAGATGCCGTCGCGCCCGGCACCTCGACACAAAAACGCCCGCAGGTCATCTTGCGGCCGGCCGACGAGTTCTGGGATGTCAATACGCCAGCGCCGACCGAAGCGCCGCCGCCCCCAGTGGCCGAGGTGGTCAGCAACGAAGCCCCGGCTGTGACTGGCGAAACGCCGCAGGCGGTGAATATTGCTGCCGAAACGCCGACAGCCGCTACATGGCCGCCGGTGCCCGACCGGGGCAGGGCGGTTTTTGACCCTGCCAGCGGAAAGATCGTCAGCCTTGAGCTTCCGGTGAGCTCCGCCGCGGAACCAGGATATGCGGAACCGGTGCGAGCGCCGACCGGGCCGGAGGTCAGGGCGCTTTCAGCCGATCAGATTTCCGAACTGACCGGCACGCAATTGCACGCCATCAAGCCGGAGCACATCGCCAAGCTGGCGCCCGAGCAGGTTGCTGCACTGAGCCCCGAGCAGATCGGGCAGCTGACGTTTGATCAACTTGCGGCGCTTCGACCGAAGCAGTTGCGGGCGCTGAGTGCCGAACAGCTCCAGGCGATCAGGCCAAGCAGATTGCAGGCCGTTGCCCCTGGCCGTATCAGCGCTTTGCGACCGGATCAGGTCGCTGCCGTTTCACCCGAGCAGCTTGCTGCCTTGACCATTGAGCAAGTGCGCAAGCTGACACCCGACCAGATCGCCAAGCTCAGTGATGAGCAGCGCAATGCGCTTACGTCGGAACAAGTCGCCGCCATGAGACCTGCCCAATTCGGCCATCTCGATGCGACCCAGTTCGCGGCGTTGGACCCTGATCTCGTCGCAGCACGCGATCCCGCGACAACGGCAAAGCTGTCGCCGGACCACATCTCGGCGCTTATGCGGGAGCAGCTTGGCGCTCTGACCATTCATCAGATCGAGGCGCTGAGGAAGCAACAGATAGCGGCGCTGACGCCGAAGCAGCTTGGCGAGTTAAGCCCCGGCCAGTTGCGCAAGTTCACGCCCAAGCAGTTTGCCTGGATGTCGACGGAGCAAACAAACGCGCTTTCCGTGCTGCAGATAACGACCTATCGGGCGACCCATAAAAAGGCGATGACGCCGGATCAGGGCACCAGCGTCGATCTGGCCCTCAGCCATGCCAGGATGCGGGAAAACGCTCAGGCGCTCGCCACCTTTGGCGGCATGTCGACCACCTCCTACATGTTGTGGAGTTCGTTGCCGCCAACCTGGACCGCCACCGCCGGATCGGTGGCATTTGGCGTGCGAGGCATGGTTTTCGGCGCGCAGGCGCTCTTCCCCAACGCAACCGCAAGTCACAAGCCGTTCGGGCGATTCCTCAACGCGCTCGGCGGAGCCACATTCATTGCCGCAGCACCAGGTGCCGCGACCGGGATGATCCAGGGTAAGGATCTTGTCGTCAACAGCACGTTCACGCTCGGCAACATCGTCTATGGCACGAAGTCGATGCTGCAGTCGTTCACCGGCAGACCGGTGATCCGAAACCTGGCCGAATATCTGGCTGGACCCGGCTATGTGCTTGGCTGCGCTGTCTATACGGTGCACTCCTGGCCGGCGCCGATCGCCACAGTCGCCGGCACCATGTTCACCTTCGGCTGCGCGGAATTCTGGGCGTCGGCCATAAGGACGGACCGGATGAATCGCCGTTCAGTGCCGCGAACCGATGCTGATATCGCGGTGGCGGAAAAGTCCGACAAGAGATGGGCTGCATGGGATCGGTGGACTCTGGGCATCACCTTCGGCGTTGGAATGCTTCTCTTCTCGCTGGACGCCCTGCTCGCGGAGCCTTGGGAGGGCGCGAAGACGCCCCCTCCACCCGATCCGAAAAAACCGGATGGCGATGCCTCGTCCCAGCAACCCGATGATCCTTCGGATGTTCCAGGTGGCCCGCAGATCCCGGGGGAGGATTTCCCGCAACTTGTCGTGGTCGCCGATGACGGCCTGAATTTGCGGACCCAACCTGACGGGGATTCGACTGTGGGAACGGTTCTGCAACCCGGCACATTCGTCGAACAGACCGCGAAGCCATCGACCGATGCGTCAGGGGAGACCTGGATACCTGTCGAAGGTTTCGCACCGGATGGCGAAATACATAGCGGCTGGGTTTCCGGCGACTATGTCGAGGCTCATGCCGAGGGCAGCAGCAACCCTGAGGGCCGCACGAACCCAACGCTGGAGAAAGACGGCTATCAGTGGGTCGAGGTCAAGGACGGCGACAGCATTCGCCTGATCGCCAAGACCCATTCTGCGGATGTGGCGGACACGGTTGTGCTCAACATGGATCATATCCTGAGCCCGGACCTGATCTTCTCAGGCGACCGTATCTATCTGCCGGTCACCTCGACCGGCTGAGAAACCGCGGGGCCAAGCCTGTCGTCCGTTGGCTCCTGCGCCTTGCCGGTTCTCGCGGCATAGGCGTTTGCTACGGAGGCGGCCAGCTTTGCCGCCCGCTCCGCTATCGGATTGGATGGTTCGGAAGAATAGGAGGCGGTAAACTGCAAGTCGGACGGGTGCCATTCGCATTCGACGATGCGCAGTTTACCGTTTGCGATATAGTCTTGGACGACTCCCGCGGGCAGGGAAGCTATTCCGATTCCGTTGAGTGTCATCTTGATGGAAGCGGCCAGCGAATTGGCCGGAAATATGCGCGGCGTCTCTTCGAATTCACCGGTGAGCTTGCGGTAGAGTTCGCTATAGGGGCGCGTGGTTCGCGCGTAGCTGATGATCGGAAACTGCATCAAGTCGTTCAGCGTCACCTTGCGTCGATTGGGCAATTCCAATTGCGGCGAGCAGACCCAAACAAGCGGAAAGGACGGCATCCCGATATTCTCGATGCTGTACTCCAGGACAGGGCCCATCAGCACCGCAAGATCGAGCCGGTGTGACATGAGTTCATTGCGAAGGGTCGTCGTTGCATCGACGACGATATCCGTCTCGACAAGCGGATAGTTTGCCTTCAGTGCCTTGAGGAAATCCGGGAGCCAGGTGTGCACGATCGTTTCGGCAACCCCAAGCCTCAGCACCCTCGTCGTCTCTGAAGTCTCTGAAAGAGAGCTGGCCATCAGTTGCAGCCGCTCCGCTACGCGCAGGACCCGTTGGGCAGGTGGTAGCAGCCGTTGTCCTTCGGCGGTCAGCCTGACTGTGCTGCTCTGCCGCTCGAACAGCTTGGCACCCAGCGCTTCCTCCAACCCGGCAATTCGTGTGGATACCGCCGGCTGCGTGGTATTCAGGCGTTCCGCCGCCTTTCGAAAGCTTCCGAGAGTCGCCACCAGGAGAAAGGTTTCGAGCTGCTTGATTTTGAAAGGTATCATTACGGTCGATCGCTCATCTGCGGCTTTCCGGGGAGGGGGCGTCGAACCATCAATGCCGTACAATGATCTGGGTACCGATCTTCACTCGGTCGTAAAGATCGATCACATCTTCGTTGGTCATGCGAATGCAACCGGAGGAGTTGGCCTGTCCGACGGTCCATGGCTGGTTGGTGCCGTGGACGCGATAGAGCGTCTTGCCGATATACAATGCGCGCGCGCCCAATGGATTGTTCGGTCCTCCCTCGACATGCGCGGGCAGGAAGCGGCCCTTTGAGGCTTCTCTGGATCGCATTTCGGCCGGCGGCCGCCAATCTGGCCAGTCCTTCTTTTTCGAAATCGTGTCGCGACCGGACCACTCCAGCCCCTCCTTGCCAACCCCCACCGCGTATCGCAGCGCTTTGCCGCCCCCCAGGATGTAATAGAGGCTCCGCTCCGTGGTGTTGATCACGATCGACCCCTTCGGCTGAGCCTCGTTGAATGTCACGACCTGCCTGGGAATCACTGACCGCCCGGGCACGATTTCTCCGTCCGACGTCAGGCCGGAAGCGCTAGGGGAGACCAGTACATTTCTCGCCCGATCGTATGTCCAGCTTCTAGGGTCATAACCGCTGTTCGATTGGGCCTGCGCCGAAGCGATGGCGGCAAGCGACGCCACGGCGACCAGAACCGATGCACTCAATCCCTCGACAAGACGCGTTGCCACAAACCTCTTGCTTCGAGCAACGCCTGCGGGCAGGTCCAAGTTCGCGAGCAGCCTGTTGTTTGCCGTCACCGAGACCACTCCCTTCCACATTGAACCGACGATTGCGAATCCCGTGGTAACCGATTCCAACGCGGCACCATATCGCCTTGCGGATCGTTCGCAACATTTGGCACAGGTCGTTGATATATAATCCAATTGGACTTCCAATTTTCGAGTGTGCGCGATAGGATGACATCGGCGGACAAGCTATGAAGTAAGCGAGGCGGGTCATCACTCGTGGGTCGCTTGCGATAGGACCAATGTGACGGGACGCGGTATCTACCATGCGGATCGGTTGTCGGGAGGCAGGGCTACCGTTGTCGCCTGCGGCCTTGCCGTCATCCTGGCGCTCGGCTTTGATTGGCAGCGTGCGTCCGCTGCCGAACCGCGCTGGCCCCCTGGCCCTTACAAATACATCACGATCGATCAGTCCGTGACAGACGCGCTGGTTGAGCTCGGCCGCAACATGCGGGTGCCCATGCGTGTCAGCAAGCTGGTAAAGGGGCGCCTGAGCGCCGGCATGCCGGTTGGAACGGCCCGCGAGTTCCTCGAAGAGATATGCAATCGATACGGGCTGGTCTGGCATTTCGACGGTATCGTCATGAACGTCGCGACCGAAGCGGAAGTCCAGACGGAAATGATCCCGCTTGATGCCAACATGGCTGCTGACGCCGAAGACAGGCTTTCACGGCTGGGCGTCAACGACCCGAAGTTTCCAATAAAGGTTTCCAAGCAAGACGATGTCATCTCGGTATCGGGGCCGCCATCCTACATCGAACTCGTCAGGAAAACGCTCGGGGTTCCTGCCACGCCGAGCACGAAGCAGGAGACCGGCAAAGCTGTGTCGGTCCGCGTTTTCCGCGGAAAGCAGGCGGAGGCGCAGACTGTCCCCTCCGCCAAACCGAACTAAGAACTGGAGGGCACATTCATGCAAATCGCGCCGATTGGAGCCCTAGAGGCTACGCTTGCAAACTTGACCACCAGCATAAGTTCGCAACAGCAAATCACCGCCGCCGCGGCAGCGCAGCCCGGTAACCGAATGGTGGGCGCCAAGCAAGAAAAGCACGATGCCGCGAAGGTCAATATGCCTGAGCGCAGTGATGTCGCGATGCCGGCTGGTCAGCAGGTGGCGCAGACGCCCGGCGCCAATCCGGCAATCGGCGGACAGACTTCCAAACCGGAGAAGACCGAGCCGATCGTCGAACACAAACTCTTCGACTACATGGCCGAGACGGAGAAGGCTGCAGGTGGGGTGTTCACGGAACCATCGGCCCTTTTCGGTTCTGCCGTTAAGTCGCTGGAAGGAACCATGCAGCAGGTACAGAAGGCTCTTGGCCAGGCTAACGCCCCCGAAAGTGCTGAAACGGCCGCCGCGCAGGATCGCGCCGACAAGATGGCTCTGTCCGGCAAGGAAGGCGAAGACTCCCGAGCCAAGAATGCAGAGCAACTCCTGGAACGATCGATTTCGGTGATGTGGGCGGCCGCCAATCTCGAGGTGGTTACGAGCAGCGTGACGGCTGTCACGTCGTCCACCAGCACGCTGATCAAGCAACAGTAAGCGCCGCGGAGTGTTCGCGCCCATGCCAACCTCGCTGCGGCGTTTAACGCGATTGGATCGATGCGGCGCCAGGTTTCGCGTTGCGCTCGTTGTCATGGGTATGCTTGTGCTCCAGGCGTGTTCGGTGGAGTTGTATTCCAACCTCAACCAGCGGCAGGCCAACGAGATCGTGGCCACGCTCATGCGTCACGGGATCCCGGCCCAACGCGAGGTCGGCAAGGACGGCAAGATGACGGTTTCCGTACAGAAGGGCCGCTTCGCCGAAGCTATGGCCATTCTCGACGAGAGCGGCTTGCCCAAACAGGAATTCCAGACGCTCGGCGAGGTGTTCAAGAGGGATGGGCTTGTGTCCTCGCCGGTGGAAGAGCGGGCAACGATGATCTATGGCCTGAGCCAGGAGCTGTCGCAGACGATTTCGGACATCGACGGCGTACTTTCGGCGCGCGTTCATCTCGTACTGCCCGAAAACGATCCGCTGAGGCAGCAACTGGTACCGTCCTCCGCCTCCGTGTTCATCCGGCATCGCGCATCCGTTCCGATGAATGAGCTCATCCCGCAGGTCAAGATGCTGGTGGCTAAGGGCATCGCCGGACTGACCTATGACAATGTTTCCGTCACCCTCATTCCGGTTGCAGCGACAGCCCCCGAGCAGGAAACCGGCGAGGCCGGGTTCACCAGCTTCCTCGGCCTGTGGCTACATCCCGACAGCGTCGCCGCCGCGATGTCGCTGTTTTACGGCATGGCGGCGGCCATACTCGCGCTGGCTGGTCGGTTGGCCTACATGCAGTGGTATCGACGGCCCGGCATCTATGCGCTCGATGCTTCCGCAATGTCGGTGAAGAAAACATGACCCAGCCCGGCTCGGAGCAAACTGCCAGCCCGGAATGGCAGGCATTCATGTCCAACCCCGCATCCTATGTGGATGCGGCTTGGCTCGCGGAGTGCTTTGACGGCGCCATCGGCGAGGCTGCCTGCGAGCGCATGCTGCGGTCGCAACGCCTGCAGGAGCGACTGTCGAAGCTTCTGCTCGACCGGCATAGGCTCTCTCCAGCAGTCGAAGAGCCGGCCGATGCGGTGGATCGAGCGATCGCCTTGTCGTCTGGCGAAGAGTTGGAGGAACTTGCGCTTCGCTCGGGCGCGATCTACTGGGCCGGGAGTCTGGCCGCTGTCATTGTCGGGCGCGAAGCGGCCGCGTTGCAGGCGGCGCTTGGCGCTGATCTATGTGCTTTCGCCGTAGCCAACCGCGACCTGGCCGGCCCGATGCAGCGGTTGGGGCCGCTGGAAGACATTTCCGGTCGCGTCTATGCCGACGGCCTGAGTTGCCTTGGCGCCTGGTGTCAGACCATGCCGAGCGATACGAGCATGCGGGTGCGTCTCAAGCTGATGCCGCAACAGCTTATTCACCAGCCGGTAGCCGAACCATTTGCCGAGGCCGGCCCCGCGATTGTTCGACGAGCGATGAGCTAGACGAGATGATCGAATCGGGCAAAGCGGTGGAAGCTATGCCGAGGCGTCCTTACGCCCGGATCCTGCGGGCCGCCGAGGTGCGCGCTTTGCAGGATGGGCATGCATTTCTCGATGAAGCAAGGCGTGATGCGCAGCAGTTGCGCGACGCCGCACGGCGAGCCTATGCGGCCGAATACGCGCAGGGCTATGACGACGGCAAGGCGCAAGGCGATGCGGAGGCCACGCGGTTAATCAGCGAGACGGCGGTCAAAGTGGATCGCTATTTCGGTGGGCTGGAATCCGAAGTCGTTGGCCTTGCCGTCGATATCGTCAGGCGAATTCTGGGAGAATTCGACGTCGGCGCGCTTGTCGCCAAGGCCGCAAGACAGGCGGTGACTGAAATTCGCCGCGCCAAATACCTGAAAGTCCGAGTTCATCCCGCGTCCGTCGACAGGGTTCGCGAGGAGCTGGACGCAGTCTTGCGCCAGAGTGATCTGGGGATGACGGTCGAGATCGACGCGGATGACGCGCTGGTTGCCGACGCCTGCATCGTTTCGACTGACTTTGCCGTCGTCGATGCGAGCATCGACGCGCAGCTCAAAGCCATGGCTGCCGCGATTGCGTCGAAGACGGAGGTCCGATGACCGCGCCCGCCGCCGATATCGAAAGCCGTCTGGCCTCCATCATTCCGAATCTGCGTTCGGGCCTGCGCGACGATACCGGCCGGCCCAGGAAGGGGCGTGTACGGCGGGTCGCCGGCACGGTCATTCATGCGACTGTGGAGGAGGCCCGTATTGGCGAGATATGCGAACTCGTCGACCCCAGGACAGGCAGGATGACCAAGGCGGAAGTCGTCGGCCTCATGGACGAAATGGCGGTCCTTGTTCCGCTTGGCGATTTGGCCGGTCTTTCAAACCTGACTGAGGTCGTGGCGACCGGAAAAGACCAGCAGGTGCCAGTCGGTCCCAGCCTTCTTGGTCGAGTGATCAGCGCGCTTGGCGAGCCATTGGACGGCAAGCCGCTTTCGCCGAATGGCATCATCGGCAGCTATCCGGTCAATGCCTATCCGCCATCTCCGTTGGAGCGCAGCTTGATTTCCGAGCCGATCCAGCTCGGAATACGCGCCCTCGATGGGCTGCTCACCTGCGCGCGCGGGCAGCGCGTCGGCATCTTTGGCGAACCTGGGGTGGGAAAGTCGATCCTGCTTTCCGATATCGTCAGCGGCACCGATGCCGATGTCGCCGTGGTCGCCCTTGTTGGAGAGCGCGGACGTGAGGTGCGCGAATTCCTCGAACAACAGCTCGGGCCGGAGGGGCGGGCGAGGGCCATTGTCGTCGTTGCGACCTCCGACCGTCCTGCCATCGAGCGTGTCAAGGCCGCCTATGTGGCGACCAGTATTGCCGAATATTTTCGCGACCAGGGCAAGCATGTGTTGCTTGCAATGGACAACATAACGCGGTTTGCCCGTGCGCAGCGAGAGATTGGCCTGGCCGCGGGCGAGCCGCCGACGCGTCGCGGTTTTCCGTCTTCGCTGTTTGCGGTCTTGCCGCGTCTGCTCGAGCGGTCAGGCCCCGGTCGCGTCGGATCCATCACAAGCCTCTACAGCGTTCTTCTTGAAGGCGACGGTACGCTGGATCCTGTCGCCGAGGAAGTTCAGGCGCTCCTTGATGGCCACGTCTTCTTGTCGAACGAGCTTGCGCAGCGCAACCATTTCCCGGCCATTGATGTCTTGCGCAGCCGAAGCCGCCTCATGGATGCGGTTGTGGAGCCCGCACATCGGTCCGACGCCAGCCACGTGCGCGAGCTGCTTGCCCGCTACGCCGACATCGAGCTTCTCCTGCGCGTCGGTGAATACGAAAAAGGCAGCGATCCGGTGGCGGACGAGGCGGTGGCGAAGATCGATGCCATCAACGCCTTCCTGCGTCAGGCGTCCGCCACACATGAGAGCTTCGAGAGGACACGCCAACTCATGCGGGAGATCGTCGGTGAAAGATCGTGAGATGATCGCTCGATTACGCGACCTCAGACGCCGGCGTGAAGACCGCGCAAGGGAAGAGGTGATCAGAAGGCACGCTGCTGTGGACCGGGCCGCGAGGAAGGGTCGGGAGGCGGCCGGTGCGGTCACGGAGCACCTCCAGCGCACGATCGATGCCGAAGACGCAGCGTTCGGCTCGCTTGTTGGGCATCCGATAAAGGCTGCCAGTCTTCACCGGCTACAGGCACGGTTCGAAATCGCCGCCAGAAAAACCGCGCAGTTGCGGGAAAACGAGAAGATGGCGGGCGTTGTCGAGCAGCAACGGAAAGCGGAGCTGTCGGAAGCCCGCAATGATCATCGTGCAACCATGAAGGCGGTGACGAAGCTGGACAGGCTGTTGCAGCATCTGACCAAACGCACCGCACGGCGTTGCTTGGCGCTTGCCGAGCTTTCCGAGGAAGAGGAGCGCGGTCCAACGCGCCTGTCCACAGAACGATAGCCCAGTTTGTGATCGTGAATATGGATGTGATGCCCCAAGCCTTCGCGTCGGGAAAAACGAGAGCGCAGGTAAAGCCGGCAAAACGCAAGACCTCACGGTCAGGCGTTGGCGAGCTGATGCTGGACTCTGTCGCGTCTGTCGACGTTGGGGCATTGAACGCCTTCTATCGCCGGCGCGCGCCCGCGGAAATCACGATCGCGGGCAGGGCCGTGGCGATTGCCGCCGTCTGGCCGGCGCCGAACCCTGCCGACCAGCGGTGGTGCACCATTGCGTTCTCCGTCGGAGACACGATGGGCAAATTGCGCCTGCCGCTTTCTGTGGTCGAACGGGGCTTCGCCAGGGCAGACGAACTGGTCGACATGAAGCGGCTGGCCCCCGCTCACGCAGCACTGCTGCTGGAATCCGCGTTTGAAGAGGATCTCGAATGGGTCGAGGCCAAACTGGGCGAGAGCATCGTGCTCACCTCGGTCACACAAGCAGATGCCGTTTCCATTTCGGGCGAGACCCCGTTGGCTTTTGTCCTGACCGGCAGTCAGGAAACGATTGACTGCGTCTTGAACACGAATGACGCCGGGCTGGCGGTACGGATCGGCCGTCTTTTCGACGAGATCGCCAAGGCCAGACCGCCGATCCCGGCCGAATTTCCTCTGCCAATCTGCCTTCGGCGTGGCGCACTCAACCTAACCCTTGGCGAGCTTAAAAGCCTCCAGCCTGACGACGTGGTGCTTTTCAGGAATGAGGCGGAAGAACGCATGGCGGCACTCATCATTGCCGAGCGCCTTTATGCGCCGGTCGCCCTGACGGCCGCCGGGCCGCAATTGCTTGCCGCGCCGACGGCTATCGCCGGATCGAATTGGGAGTGGACCATGAACCAGAACACGTCGCCGCCAGCCGGCCAGACTTTGGAAGAATCAACCCTGGACGAGTTGCCGGTCGTGCTTGCCTTCGAGATCGGCCGCACGGCAATGCCTCTCGGGGAGGTGAAGCAGCTTGCGCCCGGCACTATTGTTCCGCTCGCCGATGTGACCGAGGCGATTGTCGACATCATCGCCAGCGGCAAACGTGTCGGCCGCGGTGAGATCGTGCGGATCGGCGAAAGCCTGGGCGTGCGGATCGTGCGCATGTTCGATAATGCTTGAGAATTCGCCCAATCTGCTTGGGATTCTGATCGCAGTCGGCTTTGTCGGGTTGCTGCCTCTGGCGGTCGTCACGATGACGGGATTCTTGAAGATCTCGGTCGTGCTGTTTCTCATCCGCAACGCGCTCGGCGTCCAGCAGATGCCACCCAATCTGGTGCTATACGGCATAGCGCTTGTGCTCACGGTCTATGTGACGACCCCGTTGCTGAGCGAGATGTCGGGCCGACTTGAGGAAGGGCAGGTTCAGTTCCAGACCACGGACGACCTCGCCAGAGCGGCGCAACTGGTCAGGGAACCATTGCAGCGACACCTCATGAAGTTCACCCAGCCGCAGGAGCGGCAGTTCTTTCTCGATGGAACGAGCCGCCTGTGGCCGGAACAGGCGCGGCAGAACCTGAAGGACGACGATCTCTCGATCCTTGTTCCGGCCTTTGTCGCATCCGAGCTGACCCGTGCCTTCGAGATCGGCTTCCTGCTTTATCTTCCTTTCCTCATCATCGATATCGTTGTTGCCAATATCCTGATGACGCTCGGCATGATCATGGTCTCGCCGGTCCTCATATCGATTCCTCTGAAACTGTTCCTTTTCGTTGCCATAGATGGCTGGTCGCGCCTGATGCATGGCCTCATTCTGAGTTACGGCTGACGACATGGCGGGTACGCATGAGCAATGACTTCATCCTGGCGAAGGTCCAAAGCGCGCTTTTGACGGTGCTGTTCGCGTCCAGCCCAGCGATCATTGCGGCACTGGCGGTCGGCATCCTCGTCGGCCTTGCCCAGGCGCTGACACAGATTCAGGACCAGTCGCTGCCGCAGACGATCAAGCTTGTCGTGATCCTGCTGGTCATCATCGTCTTAGGTCCTGTGCTTGGCCAGCAGATCGCGCAGCAGGCATCGACGGCTCTGGACGAATTCCCGGTCGTCACACGTTGAGGCACGCAGGTGCCGGTCGAACCACTCTTCGCATCTGTCAAAGACCTTCAGGTCTATCTCCTGGCAGGCGCTTTCGCGCTCGCACGCGTGGGTGGTTTCATGCTTCTGATGCCGCTGTTTTCGCGTGTGCCGCTATCAGGGCTTCTGCGCAATGGCGTGGCATTGGCGCTGGCAGTTCCAATCTTTCCAATGGTCGTGAGCAAGCTGACGAACAGCGACATCACGACCACGATGATCGCAGCCTACATTCTCAAGGAGGTTGTGGTCGGTGTAACGCTCGGGCTGTGTATGGGGATACCGTTCTGGGCAGCAGAGGCTGCCGGTGACATCCTCGACCTGCAGCGGGGCTCTACGATGGGGACGCTGATCGACCCTATGATGACGCACGAGACGAGTGCTACCGGCACCTTGCTCGCGGTCATCATGGTCACAATCTACCTGGCTGCCGGCGGCCTGCAGCTTTCCCTGACCAGTCTCTACGAGAGCTACGGCCTGTGGCCGATCGACAGTCTTCTGCCTGTATTCAGCAAGGATGCTGCGGGAATATTTCTGCGTCTGCTGAATCGCATCATGGCGATGGCGCTGACCCTCGTTTTCCCGCTCATCATCAGCATGCTCCTGTCCGACATTGTGCTGGCTTTCCTGGCGCGGGCCTCTCCGCACCTGAATGTTTTTGCACTGTCGCTGATCGTGAAGACGCTGGTGTTCAGTCTCGTCTTTGTACTCTATGCGGCTTTCCTGCTCTTCTACATGAACCGCGATCTTGGTTTCCTGCATGAGGCAAGCCGACAGATAGAAGCGATCGGCTGCCGCGAGTGTCAATGAGAATAAATATGAGCAAAAGCTAATAAAAAGCGCCATCCTTCGCCGGCCAATAAATACGATTTATCAATGAGGAAAGATTCTGATGATTTGACAAGCGGCAGACCTGCCGATGATCTTACGCGCTCTCGACGTGTCGTTGAAACGCGCATCCGTTGGAAGCCATGGCTCGCCCGATCACTTTACCGATCTACGAGGATTTGCGAATGGTCGATGCGGGCAGATTGCGCAGACTCGTCAGGATGGGTGCCTATGAAGGGCATACAGGAGGGCTTGCGCGCGGCAAGCTCCAGGCCAACGTCGTGATTGTGCCGCGCAGCTTTGCCGCCGATTTCTATCAGTTTTGTGTCCGCAATCCGAAACCCTGCCCTTTGGTCGGTGTGAGCCGTGCGGGCAGCCCATTTCTGCCTGCGCTGGGCGATATCGATATCCGGACCGATGCACCACAGTACAGC
The DNA here is from genome assembly GCF_040322175.1 of Mesorhizobium sp. M0185. Classification (NCBI taxonomy): domain Bacteria; kingdom Pseudomonadati; phylum Pseudomonadota; class Alphaproteobacteria; order Hyphomicrobiales; family Phyllobacteriaceae; genus Mesorhizobium; species Mesorhizobium sp. M0185. The sequence continues at coordinate 71,307 of NZ_JAMYSY010000017.1, forward strand.
ATCTATCACTTCGGCGAGATGATCCGCCAGACCACAGACATCATCGACCTGTGGCGAGATGACTTTGCGGCCTTCGCGCTCGGCAGTTCGCTCACCGTCGAGGCCGCACTTGTCGAACGAGGCGTGAAGCTCCGGCGTATCGGCCGTGGAAAAACCGCCCCCAAGTTCCGCACCAAGATCGAGACGTCCCAAGTCGGACCGTTCGGTGGCGAAATGGTCGTCTCCATGCGTCCGATACGGCATAGCGAAGTCGACAAGGTTCGCGTGCTCACCGCGCGCTTTCCGCATGCGCACGGGTCTCCCATCCATGTCGGAGAGCCCACGACGGTCGGCATCCGAAATTTGATGGCTCCCGACTGGGGTGATGCTGTCGAAGTCTTGGACGGGGAGATCCCTGTATTCTGGGCGAGCAGCCTGACCGCCCAAGACGCTCTTGCTCGTGCCGAACTCGCGATCTCCATCACAGTCTCGCCGGGCCATATGCTGATCACCGACGTGGATGCACGAGCGCTGTCTTGGCCTAATTTCGAACTTGGCGCGAGCTTGCAATGATCGTGCTCAAGTCGGAGCTTGCCTGATCCAACGGCTCCGAATCACTTCGACTGCAGGGCGGACGCGAGGATAGGCACCCTTTGCCGCCGTTCGGTTTTCTGAGAGCATGACTCGGGTACGCGCAATCCGGGAGCCAATATTCCATGCCGACAAGAACCGATGCCAGTGAAGCGCGCCGATGGTTTGCCGAAGACCTGCGTGTCGCGTCACCGGTCTTGCACAATCCTGCGGTCATCGAGGCCTTCGCAAAGGTTCCGCGCGAACACTACCTTGGCAACGGGCCATGGCGCATCCATTCGAGATTGCAAATCGGGGCGGTCCATACCAGCCCTTCAGCGGCACTTCATGAGATTTACCACGACGCTCTGGTCTCGCTTGACGAAAAACGCGGACTAAACAGCGGCTTGCCGTCGCTTTGGGCATTGGTTTTCGACCATCTGAACATCACTCCCGGCCAGACCGTCCTTCAGGTGGGCGCCGGTGTCGGCTATTTCACCGCCATCCTCGCTGAACTGACGGGTTCTCAAGGACGCGTGATTGCCTATGAGATCGACGAAGAACTAGCCCGGCGCGCGCAAGGCAATCTCGCTCATTATGCGCACGTCGAAGTGACGTCCGGTGATGCAACGCAGGCGGTTGATCTGCCAGACCTCGATGTGATTGTCGCCTTTGCCGGAGTGACGCACGTGCCGGAACGGTGGCTTTCAAATTTGTCCGACGCTGGCCGGATGGCATTGCCGTTCACGGGTGAAGACCGACGAGGTTTCATGATGCTTCTGCAAAGGGCTGGCGATACGTTTCCCGTACGATCACTTGTGCCATGCGAATTTTACCCCTGCAGCGGAGCCAGGCGCAGTGACGAAGAAAAGGCCTTGATGGTCGCCCTCAAGGCTGCGCGAGGCAAGGTCACTCGTCTCGCGCAATATCACCGAGGGCGACCAAAAAATGGCATCGAGAACGCTTGGTTGGTGACCGACACATACTGGATTTCGAAAGCCTAGAGATCGATGTCGATCTTGCGTGTCACCGTCGTAGCGTGCGGCACGGCTTTCCACGAGCGATCTATGCCGGCGGGAGCAGTCCGAAACATCGTTATTGCGTCCGAAATTTCCCCGATCCGCGCGTGGGGATTGCAGCCGCGGTCCTGGCCGGCTGCAGCACAGCCTTTCTCTTGGCTTCGAGAATGCTTGGCTGATGACCGACACATACTGGATTCGAAAGCCTGGCGATCGATATCAATCTCGCGTGTCGCCGCCATAGGGTGTAGCACGCATTGAAGGGCGTTCCACGAAGGAGCTATACCACTGTGCCAGTCGTGGCCTTCCCTGCAGGAAGTCCGGCAGTCCGCGGAATTCCAGCCAGCTTAGACAAGTGGCGAGCGCGATGTGGCCGACATGGAGTGGCGCGTCGAATTCGACCTCGCTTTCCACGAAGTCATAGGATTCTATAAGCTTCATCGTCATGCCTGCACCCAAGGCGGGATAACGCAGATGTTCAGGGCGGCGCTCGTTTTCCCAGCGAATGGAAATGCCTGCGTCGCACATGCCGCCGGCAAGCGCCTGGAGGCGCAAGGCGGACCATTTGGCCCGCCCTGTTTCGGGGATGAGCCGACGATTGCTTTCGAGATTGTCGAGATAGTCGCAGATTACGCCCGAATCGAAGATCGCATAGCCGTCGTCGAGAACGAGAACGGGCACCTTGCCAAGCGGATTGATCGCAAACACATCATCGTTGCGATTGATGGGGCTCGTCTCCTGATGAATGACGCGCAGACGTCCGGCAAGCCCCGCCTCGTGGGCAAAGACCAGAACCTTGCGCGCGTAGGGGGAGTGGGTCTGGTAAATGAGTTTCATGGACCCGTTCTGCGTTGGGTCTGAAACGCGGGCATATCGAGCAGTGCGTGGCCCAGCCGCTCTTCCGTTCAATGATCCCGGGTCCGGTGCCATCGTCCTGCGTCCTTCTCCAGTTCGGCCTCGGTCACGATAATCAGCACCCGGCTCGATCCATCGAGCGCAAGCTCCTGCGACAGGCCGGAAGCCGCGACGGCGGTGGCGAGGCCGGCGAGGCCGGCGGCACCCGACGGGGTTGTGCCGGGACCGTTTGCCTCGCGAATCCGGTTCATCGCGTCGGCAAGCGCCGCTTCGGAGACGGTTATGACCCGAGCGTCGCCTTGGCGGAGCACGTCGAGCGCCGACGCGGCCGCTTCGCCACAGGCGAGCATGCCCGCCGACGTTTTGAGATCGCCGGATATCCGCACGGACCGTCCTCGCGACAGCGCGGCCGCGACGCAGGCTGCGGCCTCTGGCTCGACCACGACGATCATGGATGGAGGCATCAACCAGTCCTTCAGCCCTGCCGTCAGGGCGGCGGCAAGTCCACCGACACCGGCCTGGACGAAAAGGTGGGTTGGCCTCAGATGGCCGACCTCGTCGACCTGGCGGCGGATTTCCGCAGCAACCACGCCATAGCCAGCGACGACATCAGCGACCGCTGGATCATCCGGGTCGCTCGAGGTGTCGGCCACCAAAATGCCTTCTCCGGCACGGGCCGCCGCGGAGGCCCGATCCACGGCATCGTCATAGGTGCCATCGACCCATACGATTTCAGCGCCTTGGGACTCGATACGCCGGACCCGCGCCGCAGGAACGCCCAAGTAAAGGAATATTCTTGCCCTCCCGCCGGCAAACTTCGCCGCCGCCGCAACGGCAAGTCCGTGATTGCCCGCGCTGGCCGTAATTAACGCCGGCAGGGGCGTACGGGCCCGCGCTGGATCGAGCAATTCATCGATGTCCATCCCGGCAGCCCGGGCGAGAGCGCACAGACCGGCATAAGTGCCGCCGAGGGACTTGAAGCTGCCCAGGGCACGGTGGCCCTCGTTCTTGGCAAGCACCTGGGCCACATCCAGGCTCGCAGCCAGGTTTGGTAGGTCGAGCAGCGGTGTCGGTGCATAAAATGGCGACAGGCGCTGTAACAGCGCCGCAATGTGATCTGGGCCAAGGCCCGGCTGTGTGTCTGTGATCATGAGGCGAATTTCTATCCCGGAAACCATGCCGGTTGGCGCCTATTGTCGTTGCCCAGCTGCCTGATTTCGTCATAGATGCCTGTCCTCATGACGAAAACTGCCGCCCTCGATCGCTTCGACCATGTGCTGCTGTCGCTGGTTCAGCGCGACAACCAGATCCCGGCGCGGCGTCTCGCCGAGCAGGTCGGGCTTTCCCAGAGCGCGGTTCTGCGCCGCCTGCGCCGGCTGCGGAAAGATGGCGTGATCGCAGCAGACATCGCTGTCGTTCGCCCGGCGGCCGTGGGCCTGCCGCTAACCGTCCATGTGCTCGTTTCGTTGGAACGGGAGAGCGCTGTCGAGTTGGACGCCTTCATCGGCAAGCTTCGTGGGCGCTCGGAGGTTCGTCAGGCCTGGTATGTCACCGGTGAAACCGATTTCGTGCTCCTCCTGCAATTGCCAGGGATGGAGGCTTACGATGTCTTCGCGCGGGAAGTCTTCCACACCGATTCGAACGTGAAAGCGTTCCGCACCATCGTGACAATGCGGGAGGTGGTCGGCGCAGCGGATGCGCAGCCGCTATCCACTGCCTGAGTTTGCGGCGTGCCCCCGGCAAGCTGACTGCCCTGCTTGACCCGGAATTCTAGTCAAGGGCGCGAACCCGATTGAAGTTCGATAGACGCATCCCGTATCTACTCACCCGCGGCACCGGGCTAATCGCTGCCGCCAAGATGCTTCGCGAATGTCTGCACCTGGCGCAAATTACTTCCACTCGTGCGTAGAAGAATATCCATGTATGAAACCGGGGGGTGCAGCTCGCTCCCGTATACTGATCGTCCAACGGCGGCATGAATTTCGGAAGGGATATGAGAGCCAACACTTCAGGATCTCCCGGCGATGAGGCGCACTCTACCCGCAGCAGAATCAAAGAGGTCGCGGCCGAGTTCTATGTCCTGCGCGGCCACGATGGTTTCAGCTTCGGCGATATAGCGACGGCAATCGGCACGACGCGCGCCAACATCCATCATCACTTCGGCAACAAGCGTCAGCTGATGGAGGAATTGATCGCGGACTTCGCCGCCAACGCCGAGGCCCGCATCAAGCGCTTCTGGACGACCCCCGATATCCGGTTCTTCGACCGTCTCGATATGCAGCTCGAGGATCTGCGCCGCTTCTACGAACGTTTCAACGCTGAGAAGGGAGCCCGCAATATGTGGAGCCCGCTTTCGCGCCTTCGCCACGACCTCCCGGTTCTCGGCGAACCAGCGGAACGTGCCCTGGAGCGCGTCAACCGGGTCTATGATCAGAGCCTGCGTCATGCGGTGGACCAGGCGGTGAAGGACGGAGAGCTTTCCTCCGACACACTCAGCGACGAGCTCGTGCACATGCTGCGCATTACCCTTCTGTCCTGTCCACCGATGACGCAGGACACCGGAAGCTTCGACGAGGTCGCCAGGACCTTCGCAGCGCTCGCCGCGATCATCCGCGCCGCTTGGCAGGATGCGGGGAAGGGCTCGGGTCGAGGCTAGACATCCGGTGGATCAAAGCGAGGGTGAGTTGACAGCCTTTGGCTTTCAAGTTACTTACTTACAGGTAAGTCAGCCCATGATGGCGACGAGGCGCGTTTTAGGGAGGATCACGTGCTGCGCGATGATGCATTCACCCGTTTCGAGGTCAGCCCCTTCACTGGGGCGCTCGGTGCAGAAATTCGTGGGATCGATCTGGCGAGCGCGAGCGAGGATGCCTTCCAGGACGTTCGCCGCGCGCTCTACAAATATCATGCGCTCGCCGTGCGCGATCAGGAGCTTGACGCCGCCGGCGTCCACAAGGTCGCCCGCCGGTTCGGACCATTTAGCGGCAATCCGGTGCACACGCCGATCGACGGCTTCGACGATATCGTGCGTTTCGTGCGCGAGCCGGACGACACGGGCAAGGTGATCGGCGAGGACTGGCACATGGACCTCGCCTGGCTACCGAAGCCACCGGGCATTACGATCCTCTACGGTGAAGAGGTGCCGCCGGTTGGCGGCGACACCTGCTTCTCCAGCCTCGAGAAGGCATATGACTCGCTTTCGCCGCGGCTGGTCGAGATCCTGCAAGGGCTGACGGGCGTTCATAGCGGCCGCGGGGTCTTCGCCATCAACGCAGCCCACAGCCGGCTCGGCGTCAAGGCCGATGTCGAGGCGATCGAGAATGCCGTCGTCGAGCATCCTGTGATCTGTCGCCACCCCGAGACTGGCCGGCGCTATGTCTTCGTCAGCAGCGTGATGACCAATTTCAAGGGGATGACGGAGGAAGAAAGCAAGCCGATGATCGACTTCCTGATGGCGCGGGCTGTCCGGCCCGAGTTCAACTGCAGGCTGCGTTGGGAACCGAAGACGCTCGGTATGTGGAACAATCCCCATGTCCTGCACACCGCCATCAACGATTATCCCGGATATCGCCGGGTGATGTACAGAACAACGGTGGAGGGCACCGTTCCACTTGCCGCCGGGGACGGCTGACACGCAACCGCTCAGGGAGGAGCAATGGCATTTGGTTCCGAGGCGTCCGTCGGCCATAGGGGGGAAGGGGCGGCGGAAGCGGCTGGCGAGACCAAGAGGCGGCGCTTCGCGTTTTCGCCTGCCTACCTCTATGCGACGCCCGTGCACCTCCTGGTGCTTGGGATCATCGTGCTCCCCGCGATCTTCGTCCTGTGGCTGAGTTTCGAAGCCTCGTCATTCGGCCAATCGGCAACCTTCGTTGGGTTCGATAACTATATCCGCGTCCTCACCGATCCCTATTTTTGGGGTTCGGTCTGGAACACGGTCCTCGTCGTCGCCGTTGCGGTTCATATCGAACTGCTGCTCGGCCTTGGCTTGGCCCTGCTTTTCGCCTCCGGGCTTCCCCTCCAGCGCGTCATGCTCGTCGTGGTGCTCGCTCCCTACGCCATCAGCGAGGTGACGGCGGTCGCAATGTGGCGCTTCCTGTTCGATCCAGACGTCGGCCCGATCACGCTGATGCTGCGATACGCCGGTCTGCCGATGCTCGACTGGACGTTCATCCCTTCTCACGGCCTCATCCTCGTCGGCCTGCTCACGATCTGGCTGCACCTGCCATTCACATTCATCATCCTCTATGCGGCACGGCTCGCGGTTCCGAAGGAGCTCTACGAGGCTGGGCGCACCGACGGAGCCAATGCGTTCCAGCTCTTCCGCAACATCACGCTGCCGCTTCTGGCGCCAGCGATGCTGATCGCGCTGCTCTTCCGCTACATCTTCGCCTTCCGCCTCTTTTCCGAGGTCTGGCTCCTGACCCAGGGCGGCCCGGCACGCACGACCGAGGTCGTTTCCGTTTATCTTTATCAGGAAGGCTTCCGCTACAACTCGTTCGGCACGGCGGCCGCGACGGCATGGATGATGGTCGTCATCTCGCTGCTGCTTGCGACTGGCTATGTGTGGCGGCTGCGCAAGGAATCCATGGCCAATGCGTTCTAGGCGTCTCGCTATCGGTGCCGGAAAGACGCTCGCTGTTGCGGCAATCGTCGTCTGGTCACTGTTTCCGATCGGCTTCATCGTGCTCTCGTCGTTCAAACCCGGTCGCGAGATTTTCGCGGTTCCACCGGAGCTCTTCTTCGAACCGACCTTCGAGCACTACGCCTCGCTGTGGCAGCGCTGGCCGGCCTTTTTCGACGGGCTCGTCAACAGCCTGGTCATCACCACCGGGGCGACGGCGCTTGCCGTCATGGCAAGTCTGCTCGCCGGTTTTGCCTACTCGCGCTATCGAGGCGTCCGTTTCCTGGAGGGATCGGTGATGTTTCTGATCGGATCGCGGCTGATCCCGCCGATCGTCGTGACGCTGCCACTGTTCCCGGTCGTCAATCGGCTCGGGCTCAACGACACCCATCTGGTGCTGATCCTGCTCTACGCGACCTTCTTCGTCTCGCTCGGCACGCTCCTGATGCGCACGTTCATCGACCAGGTACCGCGCGAACTCGACGAGGCGGCCGTCCTCGACGGCGCGCGGCCGCTGACGATCCTTATGAAGATCATCTTGCCGCTCGTAGCGCCCGGCATGCTCGCCGTCGCCGTCTTCGTGGTCGTCTTCGCGTGGAACGAGTTTCTGTTCGCCTATATCTTCACCGCCAACCACGCCAAGACCGCGCCTCTGGTCCTTTCGGAGATGATCAGTTCGATCGATGGCGTCGACTGGGGCGTCCTCTTTGCTGCCTCTACCGTCCAATTGCTGCCGGTTCTCGTCTTCGTGGTCCTGATGAACCGGTTTCTCGTCGCCGGATTGACCGCCGGCGCGACCAAGGGGTGACGACGTCACCGAGAAAGGGAGGAAGACAATGCCTTTGCACATGACACGCAGAGCCCTGCTGACGACGGCGATGGCCGCCGGCGCGACGGGTGCCTTGGGTCGGTTGGCCCATGCCCAGGTAAAGACGCTGAATGTGGTTTGCCATCGCGTCCACCAAGCCAACCTGACGACCGGCGCCGCCGGCAATGTCATCAAGCCCTGGGAGGACAAGAACAATGCCCAGATATCCTGGACCACGCTCGACAGCAATCCGCTCCAAGACCGGCTATTCCGGGAGGCGAGCCTGAGCGAGACCGATTTCAACATCGGCTATGTCATCGACAACCGCATGACGTCGCAGATCGCCTCGCTATTCGAGCCATTAGACGATCTCCGGAAAGCCGAGCCGATCGAGGATTTCGACGATATCGCCGAGGGCCTGCGCCAGTCCATGACCGTCGGCGGCAAGCTCGTCGGCGTTCCGGTGCGCCATGCTACGCAGGGCCTTTTCTACAACGAGGACCTGCTTCAGGAGGCCGGCATTTCGGCGCCACCGAACACGCTGGAGGAGCTGGTCGAGCAGGCGAAGAAGCTGACCTTCACGTCCAGGTCCGGCACGCCCGTCGTCGGCATGATCCTTGCGAGCGACCTCGCCGTCTTCCCGGTCATGTTCGCCCGCGCCTTCGGCGGCGATTTCATCGACAAGCAGTTCAAGGTGGTCCCCGATCCGGAGGCGATGGAAAAAGGCCTGTCCGTGCTTGCCGACCTCTTCAAGGCCGGCGCGCTCCCCCGCAGCTATGCCACAACGCGCAACGACGACATGGTGACGTGGATGCAGCAGGGGCGCGCTGCCTTCGCGGTGCTGCCCTTCGCCCGCTACGCGCAGCTCAACAACAAGGAACAGTCGACCGCACCGGGAAAGATCAAGGCGATCGAGTTCCCCGGCTCCAAAACCCTCGGCAGCGGTCACGAAATGCATCCGGTCGTCGAATCCTGGGCGATGGCCATTCCCGCCAATTCGACGGACAAGAAGCTCTCCTGGAGCTACATCCGCTTCGTAGCGAGCAAGGCCGCCACACTCGACATGGCGCGCAACGGCAATGGCCCCGTCCGCACCTCGACCTATGCCGAGCCGTCGTTTGCCGGGTCGCTGCCGCAGGCGAAGGTCGAGGCTGCCGCGCTCGCCAAAGCGCGACCGGCCTTCCCGGCTTTTCCCGAAGCCGCTCGCGCTCAGTCGACGTTTCTCGAGGAGGTTCAGCTCGCTGTCCTCGGTCGCAAGAGCCCGAAGGAAGCGGTCGCCGCCATTGTCGATCGCGTCAAGCCGCTGATGCCAGCGTAATCGTACGGGCCACGTCGCCAAGTCGCCTGGTACTTGCCAGGCGACCAACCGGCGAGGATCAGCACGGTCGTAAAGTGGTCGTCGGATGAGGCGATGTTCCATGGACCTGAATTCGATCGCGCGAGCTCAGGACTGCCTGGCAGTGCGCTGGCGTAGATAGCAGGTTCATCGCACCGCCGCCGATATCCCACTACGCGGCATAGGCAATGGCCGCTGACCGTCGGCGACTCCCCATGATCGAGGTAGATACCATGATGCCGCTTGTCGGCACGCATGGCGTACTGACTCTGTAGATGCTTTCGAGCGGCGCCGGGACGCTTATCGCTGCTACTCGATGTAGTGCACGGGCGCCGCCCCTCCGGGGGGACGTAATCAACCCTCGGACTTGCCAGCCTGTTTGCCTGGAAGCTTGCGATGGTAGCACGCGGGCATGCCGATCCCTCGTTGCTGGATAGCTATGACATGGAGCGCAGGCCGGTCATCGAGGCTACGTTGGCGCAAGCGCTCGCCCGCCTACAGAAATGGTTCGACGATCCGTCGAAGCGGTTGCCTCCTCCTGTTGCGATCGTCGAGGATTACGACGTGGTATTTGGCCATCGCTACACTGCAGGCATCGTGGCTCGGGAATCCACACCGGACGATCACCCGTTCCAAGAATCCGCCAAGCTGTCGGGTCGCCCTGGCACGCGTTTACCGCATTTCGCGGTCGGGCGCGCCGGCCAGCGGATTTCGAGTCTCGATTTGTGCGATCGCGATCTTCTTCTCCTCTGCGCCGACGAAGCATGGTGTCAGGCCGCTGACGCCGTAAGCCAACGCCTCCGTATCCCGCTGACCTGCCACGCCTTGGGTGCCAATGGGGATCTGATTGACTTGGACCATCGGTGGCCTTCCGCGCTCGGGGTTGAAAGCGGCGGTGCTGTCTTGGTCAGGCCGGACGGCTTTGTCGCGTGGCGGTCATCGCACGGTGTGCCTGATCGCGTACAGGTGCTGATCGAAACACTTGACGGGTTTGGTTTCCGTACGCAGGCACACGAACACCATCGGTGAGCGGCGGCGAGTGCGGATGCCTCCTGCGTTCTGGCACGCCGATGTCGTCGCCGGGAATGCGGGCGATGCCAAGAGCGCAGGAGGCCAGCGCACGAAGGCCGGCCGCTACGACTTCCTTGCCGATCCCATCGCCTGGAATGGCCTCGATCCTATAGCTTCGCATTGGTCCAGTCCTCCTCTTGTGGCGCTAAACTCGCATGGACCATCGTGCTGGCCTTTGGCAGTGGGGCCGAATGCCCCCATTACCGCAAATGGTCAATCAAACCGTTCAGCAGGAGCAGCAACGCCCCAGCGACGACAGCCGCGGCCGCGTCGTCCAGCATAATGCCGGCCCCACCCCTTACCTTGTCATGCATGATACGGATGGGCCAAGGCTTGACGACGTCGAAAAACCGGAAAGCAAGGAAGCCTGCTGCCCACCAGAGTGGGTCGATCGGAAGCATGGAAAGTGTCGCGGCGGCGCCGAAGGTCTCATCGATGACGACGATCTGCGGATCCTCCGTCCCGGTACCGGAGATAACATGCGATGACGCCCATACGCCAACGGCGAACAGGGCCGCATAGGCAAGCACCGTCAGCCAAGGTGATGCGGGTATCAGAGCCGCGGCAACAGCCACTCCAACCATTGCGCCGACCGTGCCCGGCCATATTGGAGATAATCCCGCGCCAAGAGAGGTCGCGAGCAGGTAGGCAAACTTGGGTGAAAATTTATGCATCGAGTTTCGGCCGGCTTCCGACGGATGGCAAGCAATCATAGTCACATCATTCGGGTGCGGCCGCCAGACCGCCGGTCGATTTGCTCCGTCAGCTTTGGCGAGCGCCTTAATCCGCCGGCCGCATCCGCCAAAAAGAAATCGCTGTTTGCGGCGGGTTGAGAACGTTGCTGAGCCAGTTCTCCGTCTGCGTTGACCAAGTCGAACGGTGGCGACGGTGGAACAAACCCGCAAATTGCTGGTAAAGCTCGGTGAAACGACATCATCAGAGGAGCCGCCATGATCGCCGGTCTCATGAAAAGTCGCATCGACCCGCTATGGGAGCAGGCCGCCTCTCCGCTGATCGGGATCGGCATGACGCCGAACCAGGTTACGGCTAGCGGGCTCGTGCTCGTCGCCTTGTCGTCGGCCGCCTATGTCTATCACCATTCAAGTCTTGCCTTTGGCCTTTGCCTGGCGTTTGCCTTCACCTTCGACGCGCTGGACGGTGCGGTCGCCCGCCGGACAAATATGAGCACCAAGGCCGGTGGCTATTTCGACGCCGTCGTCGACCGTTATCAGGAATTGGCCGTCTTTGCGGCTATCGGCTGGGTCGCCGATCTGTGGGCGATCGCAATGTTCGCATTTGCGGGCGGGATCCTCACCAGTTACGCCAAGGCGCGGACGGCGCTGGAAATCCCTGTGAAAAACGACGGTTGGCCGGATTTCTTCGAGCGGATGGAACGTCTGGTGTTCATTTGCGTGCTGCTCGCCGCCGACGGAGTTGCTACCGCCATGGGCGCGGCTTCGCCCTGGATTCTGGCGGGTGGGTTCTCGCTGTACGCAGTGCTGGCCAACGCCACAGCGCTACAACGGATCAGTCGTGCATTTGCGATGCTTAAACGAGCCGACGGCAAGCAGCCGTGAGACCGCAAGAACGCTTGAATTCAGCCTCATGTGAGGCTATATACTGCTTCATATGAATGGGAAGCAGAGATGTTAGCATTTGGAAATATAGCCGACGTGCTGGGGCTGTCGCCCAAGGAAACGGCTGCACGGTCGCCATTCGGGCTGATGGCTCGAATTGAAGGCGGATTGCCAATCGGCGCGCTGGAACGCGTCTCACAATTGCTGGCACCGGCCGATGCCCAATTCAAATACCGCCTCGTTCCAAAGGCAACCTATGAACGTCGCAAGAGGGGCGCTCTTCGACTGTCTTCGGAGGAGGGCATGCGGGTAGCACGGGTGGCTCGCGCATGGGACTTGGCCCTCGACGTCTGGAAGATCGAAGATCAGGCTCGTGACTTTCTATTTCGACCTCATCCCATGCTGGAAGACCGACGCCCGATCGAAATGGTCATCCAAAACGAGATCGGCGCCGAGCTGGTGATCGATATCCTTGCAGGCCTGAAATACGGCACTGCCGCTTGATGGCGCAAATACTCGATCGGACGCTGCCGTGCTTCAGGATCGGCGATCCTGCCGGCACCTATCCGATCTTTGACGCGACGGGCTCGACGATCGCGCCCGGCCGCTGGAACACGCCTGGCAGCCCAGTGATTTACACCAGCGAGCACTATTCGACAGCGTTGCTGGAAAAGCTGGTGCACGGCAGCGGCAGACTGCCGCCCAACCAGCACTACGTCCAGATCATGGTTCCGCGCGGGCTAAGCTACGAGATATTTTCGCAGCCGTCGCTGCCGGGGTGGGATATGATGACGGCAAAGGTGAGCAAGGAATTCGGCGAGACGTGGTATGTCGAGCGCCGCAGCGCGATCTTGATCGTGCCAAGCGTCGTGGCTCGCCTCGACAACAACGTGTTGATCAATCCGACCCATCCGGAGTTTGCCTTGATCACAGCCAGCCTGCATCAACCCGTATATTGGGACAGTCGCCTGTTCGGCTCCTGAGCAGGTCAGGAGGGGCAGGTTCCTGCCTGCGGCGTCGATTGTTCAAACTCGTCAGCGCCAGCCCAAGCCGGGGGCGACATGGGTCAGGATCGCCTCGATGACATGGGCATTGTAGTCGACGCCGAGCTGGTTGGGGACGGTAAGCAGCAGCGTATCGGCCTCGGCGATGGCTTCGTCGCCCTTTAGCTGCTCGATCAGGACGTCCGGTTCGGCGGCATAGGAGCGGCCGAAGACGGCGCGCCTGTCTGCCTCGATGTAACCGAAATGATCTCCGCTCTGGTTGCCGCCGAAATAGGCCCGGTCGCGATCGTCGACCAGCGCAAAAACGCTCCGGCTCACCGACACCCGCGGCTCGCGCGTGTGTCCGGCCGGCTTCCAGGCCTCACGAAAAGCCCGGATCTGTTCGGCCTGCTGGATGTGAAACGGCTTTCCGCCTTCATCGAATTTGAGCGTGGAGCTCTGCAAGTTCATCCCCAGTTTCGCCGCCCATTCGGCGGTCGCGTTTGTGGCGGCGCCCCACCAGATGCGTTCGCGCAGGCCCTCCGAGTGTGGTTCGACGCGAAGCAGGCCGGGCGGGTTGGGAAACATCGGCCGCGGATTAGGCTGCGCAAAACCTTTGCCCAGCAACACTTCGAGCAGCACTCCGGTGTGTCTGCGTGCCATGTCGGCATCGCTCTCGCCCTCTTGCGGGGCGTAGCCGAAGTAGCGCCATCCCTCGATTACCTGCTCCGGCGAGCCGCGGCTGATGCCCAGCTGCAGACGCCCTCCGGCGATCAGATCGGCGGCGCCGGCGTCCTCGGCCATGTAGAGCGGGTTCTCGTAACGCATGTCGATCACCGCCGTGCCGATCTCGATTCGGCTGGTCTTTGCGCCGACCGCCGCCAGCAGCGGGAAGGGCGAGGCGAGCTGACGGGCGAAATGATGCACGCGGAAATACGCCCCGTCAGCACCCAGTTCCTCGGCCGCGACGGCCAGCTCGACGGACTGCAAAAGCGCGTCGGATGCCGTCCGCGTCTGCGATTGCGGCGAGGGCGTCCAGTGCCCGAACGATAGGAAACCAATCTTCTTCATGAAATAGCCAGCCTAGGAAGGCGCCGCGAATGCGAGCGCTATCGCGATGAGGATCAACAGCGGTCCCATCCATTTGAAGCGAGTCCCAAAGTTGGTCCACCATGCTTGCTGCTGGCCTGGGCGAGCTTGGAACGGGTCCGCGAGAAATCCGAAGCCGACGCCAGCCATCCACAACCCGGCGCAGAACATGATGAACTCGTCGATATATTCCGCGACCATGCTTCGAAGCTTTCGAATTTATGCCGCCGCAACATGCGCCGAATTCGAGCCGATATAGTTACGGATCGTTTCGATGATCCGGTCCTGGTCAGCCTCGCTCAGATAGGGATGCATCGGCAGGCACAGGATGCGCTTCGGCAGCTCTTCCGAAACGGCAAGGCCGGTCGGCGCGCGCGGATAATCGCGATAGGCAATCTGGCTGTGCAGCGGTTTCACATAGTAGATGACCGACGGGATGCCCTTTTCACCGAGATGTGCCTTGAGCCCGTCGCGTTTCGGCGTTTCGATGGCGTATTGCGCCCAGGCCGAGCGGCCGCCGCCCAGATTGCGCGCCGCCTTGACGATATCGCCGAGACCTTCGGCATAGCGATTGGCGACCGCTTGCCGCGCCACCATCTCGTCCTCGAGGATGGCCAGCTTCTCTATCAGGATCGCCGCCTGAAGCGTGTCGAGCCGTGAATTGATGCCGACGCGGACATTGTCGTATTGCGTTTCGCCCTTGCCGTGAAAGGCGAACGAGCGCAGCTGTTCGGCCAGCGCATCGTCATTGGTGAACATCGCACCGCCGTCGCCATAGCAGCCAAGCGGCTTTGCCGGATAGAAGCTGGTCGAGCCGACGGTGCCGAACGAGCCGCACATCTTGCCGTGAGCCGAGCCGCCGGTCGCCTGCGCCGCATCCTCGATGACCATCAGGCCTTCGCGATCGGCGATTGCCATGATCGCCTCGTAATCGGCGGCGAGGCCGAACAGGTCGACGGGAATGATTGCCTTCGGCCTCAGCCGGCCCTCCGCCTTGATCATGGCGATTGCCGCCTCGAGGCTGGCGACGTCGATATTGTAGCTGTCGGCATCGACATCGACGAACACCGGTTCGGCCTTGGTCAGCGCCACCACTTCGGCCGTGGCGGCGAAGGTGAAGCTCGGCACGAACACCGCGTCGCCCGGGCCGATGCCGGCGGCAAACAGCGGCAGCAGCAGCGCATCGGTGCCGTTGGCGCAAGCGACCACATGCTTGGTGCCGATATAGGCGGCGAGCTTGTTTTCGAATTCGGTGACCTGAGGTCCGAGAATATAGCGGCCTTCGTCGACGACGCGGTCGATTGCCGCCTTCAGCCTGTCGCGGATGCGTTCGCGCTGCGCGCCAAGATCGATGAACTGCATGTCGGCCTCAAACGGTTTTAGCCAGATAACCGGCCGCTGGTAGCAGACTTGGCACGGCCGAGAAAGCCGCAGGGCAAAACCCTGAATTGCTCAAGTGTCGCAGCCTGTTACCTCTGGTTTCCGATCTGCCCTCTTAAACGCGGGGAAATCCGGGCTTCGGCATGCTTGATGTGGCCTTTGTATCCCGCCCCACTGGCTGGGCGAAACATAAAGTGATCGCCGGCAAGCGGTCCGCGAGCCTGTTGCCAGCCGGTCAGGCGATTTCATGCCGCCATGGCGGATTGGCGCCGGCTCGCGATACCGTCACCGCCGCGGCCTTGGCGCCGAGCGTCAGCGCCTTGTGGATGGCTTCTTCCGGCAAACTGGCGATTGCCGTCTTCGACAGCAGACCCTGTTCGTGCAAGGAGGCAAGAATGCCGGCATTGAATGTGTCGCCGGCGCCGACCGTATCGACCACCTCGACCTTGTCCGGCACGACGGTGACCCGGTGCTGGCTGCTGTAACCGACCGCGCCCTCGCTACCATGGGTGACGACGATCAGCTTCGGACCGCGCTCCAGCCAGTTGCGGACGACGTCCTCATGCGAGCCGGCTTCGCCGAACCAGTTCAGATCCTCGTTCGACAGTTTCACGATGTCGGCCATCGCCATCATGCCGCGGATGCGCCTGAGGTGCTTGGCTTTGTCGGGAATGAAGTTTGGCCGGATGTTGGGGTCGAGCATCATCACGCGGCGCTCATGCTCGCGCCGCATGAACTCCTCATAGGCCGATCCGGCCGGCTCCGAGATCAGGCTGATGGCGCCGAACAGCATGGCCTCGATCTCGCTGCCGAGTTCCGGCAGGTCCTCGATGGTCAGCATGCGTCCGGCGGTGTTCTCGTCATAGAATGTATAGGTCGCCTGGCCGTTGGTGAGCCGCACGAAGGCGAGCGTGGTCGGCCGCGGCGAGGTGTGCGCATAGGTGGAACTGACCTTGCTGGCCCCCAGCGCCTCCCTGAACTGCCCGCCGAACAGATCCGACGACAGGCCGGAGAAGAAGCCGGCCGGCGCTCCGAGCCGGCCGAGCGCAATGGCCGAGTTGAAGACGGCACCGCCGACATAGGGCGCAAAGGCCGGCTCGCCCTCCGTCGTGGTCCGCGGCAGCATGTCGATCAGGGCTTCGCCACAGCAGAGGATCATGAAGTCTTGCTTTCCGGCGGATAGATCACGCCCTTGCGAATGATGATGTTGGCATAAAGGCGCGGCTCGCTCGTCGCGACGATCGCGTGCGCGGCCTTGACCCGTGCATAGAAGTCGGCACCGGCAAGCGCAACCACCTTGCGGCCCGGCGCACGCCTGGCGCAGATCGCTTCCATCTCATGGTGAACCGGATCGGCGAGCAGGGGATCGCCTTTGGCCGAGGCGCGAAACAGCGCGTGCGGCACGGCATCGTCGACCGGCAATACGCTCAATACCGCATCGAGCACGGGGACGAGATGATGACCGTCGGCGCGGATCAGCCGCTGTGCCTGCTGCTCGGCCGGGTAGTTGCCGTCGACCAAGGCGATCTCGTCGCCATGGCCCATGGCGCGCAATATCGCCAGAAGCTCGGGGCCGAGCAGCGCCGGGATGCCGATCAGCATGCTCAGAAGCTCCGGGAAATCGTGGTCGAGCCGATGAGGAAGCGCTCCGACAGCGGCAGGCTGGCGCCACCCAGCGCCCGCGCATGGATGCCGACGGTTCCCTCGCGAACGGCCGGCAGCCTCAGGCCTTCGCCGTCGATCCGGCCGATGGCTTGGATAACGGCATCGACAAGCCGCCTGCGCACGGCAAGCGGCATCCATCCGTCGATTACCGCGGCTTCGAAGTCAATGACGGAGGAGGCCGAAACGATGGCATAGGCAAGCGCCTGCGAGGCGCTGGCGATCCAGTCGTCAAGCTCGGCGCCGATCTCGCCCCAGTCCCCCGGTGATGTCCACAGATGCGAGGCCTCGATGCCGCGCGCGTTGAGCGCCTTTTCCAGCATGGCGATCGACGCCACGTCGATCAACTGCGTCGGCTTGCCGTCCGGCCCGGGCACCGGCATTGAGCCCAGCGCGCCGGCATTGCCGGTCGGGCCGCCAAACAGCCGGCCGTTCAGCACGATGCCGCCGCCGGCAAAGGCGCCGATATAGAAGTAGACGAAATCGCGTGCCGCACCCGCCGCGTGGCCGAACACGAGCTCGGCGCCGCAGGCCGAGGTGGCGTCGTTCTGCAGATAGACTGGAAATTCGCATTGCGCCTGGATGTCGGCGCGGATGTCGCGATGGCGCCATTCGTCCATGATTTCACGCGGCGCGCCGGCGGTATCGGCCCAGTTCCACAATTCGAACGGCATGGCGATGCCAAGCCCGGCGATGCGTTTGTCCTGCGCAGGGGTGAGTTCGCTGCGCATCTTCTTCATGCCGCTCGTGACGAATTCTACCGTCTCGCGCGGCGCCGGATAGCGGTATGAATGCTGCAGCATCGAGCGCACATTGCCGAGGAAATCGATCAGCACCAGCTCGGCGCTGCGGCGGCCGATCTTCAGGCCGATGAAATAGGCGCCGTCGGGATTGAGCGCCATGGGTATCGAGGGCTGGCCGATCTTGCCGCGCAACGGCGCCTGGCGGACGAGCAGGTCGTCCTCCTCCAGCTCGCGCATGATGACGGACACTGTCTGCGCCGAAAGGCCCGTCATGCGCGCAATATCGGATTTGGCCAGGCTGCCATGCTGACGCACCAGCGACAGCACCAGCCGCTCATTGTGGTCCCGCATGCCGCTTTGATTGGTGCCGCGGTGCAGACGGCTTTCGGCCGCATCGGGCGAACCGTGCCTCGTAACGCCGGTCTCCACCCCTGTTCCTCCCGTCGTTTTCCCCTCAATGCTTTTGGTCTAGAGTGGGTGAACAATCCTGCGATGTCAATAATAAATAAGAGTGATTTAATTATTGACAGTGCTGGCGGACTGGTGTCTCTTGAGATCGGCGTCGACACTGGGAGATTTCGTCGGACGCGCTGCAGATGCCGGTTGGCCGGCATCCTAAAATGGTTCCATGGGAGGAAAATCGTGACCACGTCAAAACTGTTGAAATCCACCGTGTTTGCCGCGGCCGGACTGAGCTTGATGGCGTTTGCATCGACGGCATCGGCCGCCGGGGTCGGCGCCTGCTTGATCACCAAGACCGACACCAATCCCTTCTTCGTCAAGATGAAGGAAGGTGCCGCCGCGAAAGCCAAGGAAATTGGTGTCGATCTGAAGGCCTACGCCGGCAAGGCGGAAGGCGACAATGAGGGCCAGGTTGCGGCGATCGAATCCTGCATCGCCGACGGCGCCAAGGGTATTTTGATCACCGCCACCGACACTGCGGCCATCGTGCCGGCGGTGAAGAAGGCGCGTGATGCAGGGGTGCTGGTGATCGCTCTGGACACCCAGCTCGAGCCTGCCGACGCCGCCGATGCGACGTTTGCGACCGACAATTTCAAGGCCGGCGAGCTTATCGGCTCCTGGGCAAAGGCCACCTTGGGCGACAAGGCCAAGGACGCGCACATCGCCTACATGGATCTTATCGCCAGCCAGCCCTCCGTCGACGTGCAGCGTGATCAAGGCTTCATGAAGGGCTTCGGCATCGACCTCGGCGACCCCAACAAGATCGGCGACGAAACCGACGCACGCAATGTCTGTCACGATCTGTCGAGCGGCAATGAGGATGGCGGGCACACTGCCATGGAGAACTGCCTGCAGAAGGATCCGGATATCAACGTCGTCTACACCATCAATGAACCCGCGGCCGCGGGCGCCTACCAGGCGCTGAAGGCCGTCGGCAAGGAGAAGGACGTCCTGATTGTCTCGGTCGATGGCGGCTGCCCGGGTGTCAAGAACGTTGCCGAGGGCGTGATCGGTGCCACTTCACAGCAATATCCACTGCTCATGGCCTCGCTCGGCATCGAGGCGATCAAGACCTTTGCCGACAGCGGCAAGAAGCCTGAGCCGTCGCCCGGTCTGAACTTCTACAACACCGGCGTGACGCTGATCACCGACAAGCCTGCCGCCGGCATCGAATCCATCGACACGAAGCAAGGCCTCAGCAAGTGCTGGGGTTGATTTGATCCCCTGATCGGCTCAACTTCAAAAGAACAATAGAGAATGTGGAGCGGTTTCGGCCGCTCCACATCACAGGCGGGAGGTCGACTTGAGCGTCGAAACAACCAGGAGCAAGGGACCGCAGGAATTCGAGACGGTCCTGGCCACTAGCGACACCAGCGTCGCTTCATTCGAGACGCATTCCCGCTCGACGCTGGAGAGCATCCAGCACCGCTTGCACAAAAGCCCTGCCATGGTGCCGCTGATCATCCTGATCATCTCGGTGGCTCTGTTCGCAGTCGTCGTCGGCGGACGCTTCTTTTCTCCTTTCACCCTCACCCTGATCCTCCAGCAGGTGGCGATAACCGGCATGGTCGGCATCGCGCAGACACTGGTGGTGCTCACCGCCGGCATCGACCTGTCCGTCGGCGCCATCATGGTGCTGAGTTCGGTCGTCATGGGCCAGTTTGCCATGCATTACGGTGTTCCAGCGCCGGTGGCCGTTGCCGTCGGGCTGCTTGTCGGCGCGATTTGCGGCTTGATCAACGGCATTCTCATCGCCTGGGTGAAACTGCCGCCCTTCATCGTGACGCTCGGCACCTGGTCGATCTACGCTGCCATCAACTTCATCTATTCCGGTAACGAGACCATCCGCAGCCAGGATCTCGAGACGACGGCGCCGCTGCTGCAGTTTTTCGGCGGATCGTTCAGGATCGGCGGCGCCGTCTTCACCTATGGCGTGCTGTTGGTGCTGATCATGGCGGCAATTGCCTGGTACGTGCTCAATCACACCGCGTGGGGCCGGCATGTCTATGCGGTCGGCGACGACCCGGAGGCCGCGGAGCTGTCGGGTGTGCGCGTCAGCCGGATGCTGGTCGCGGTCTACACGCTGACTGGTATCATTTGCGCCATCGCCGGCTGGGCCCTGATCGGTCGCATCGGATCGGTCTCGCCGCAGGCCGGGCAGTTCGAGAACATCAATTCGATTACCGCCGTGGTGATCGGCGGCACTTCGCTGTTCGGCGGCCGCGGCTCCATCCTCGGGACCATCTTCGGTGCGCTGATCGTCGGCGTGTTCGCGCTCGGCCTCAGGCTTTGGGGGACAGATCCGCAATGGACGCAATTGTCCGTCGGCGCCCTTATCATCATCGCTGTTGGTATCGACCAGTGGATCAGGAAGATCTCGGCATGAACCAGACTCACGAACCGATCCTTACCGCGCGCAGCCTGGTCAAGCGCTACGGCCGCGTCACCGCTCTCGACAGCGCAGACTTCGACCTCTATCCGGGCGAAATCCTTGCTGTCATTGGCGACAACGGCGCCGGCAAGTCGTCGCTTATCAAAGCCATTTCCGGAGCGGTCACCCCGGACGAAGGTGAGATACGGCTTGAAGGCAAGCCTATTGCCTTCAAATCACCGATGGAGGCGCGCGAGGCCGGCATCGAGACCGTCTATCAGAACCTGGCTCTGTCGCCGGCGCTGTCTATCGCCGACAACATGTTCCTCGGCCGCGAGATCCGCAAGTCCGGGTTCCTCGGCGAATGGCTGCGCATGCTCGACCGTCCGGCGATGGAAAAGCGTGCCCGCGACAAGCTCACCGAACTTGGCCTGATGACGATCCAGAACATCAGCCAGGCGGTGGAAACGCTCTCCGGCGGCCAGCGCCAAGGCGTGGCGGTGGCGCGTGCCGCCGCCTTCGGCTCGAAGATGGTCATCATGGATGAGCCGACGGCCGCGCTCGGCGTCAAGGAGAGCCGCCGCGTGCTCGAACTCATACTCGACGTCAAACGCCGAGGCCTGCCTATCGTGCTGATTTCACACAATATGCCGCATGTCTTCGAGGTGGCCGACCGCATCCACATTCATCGGCTGGGCCGTCGCCTGTGCGTCATCGATCCGAAGCAGTATACGATGTCCGACGCCGTCGCCTTCATGACTGGCGCCAAGGTGCCGCCGGAAGCGGCGCTGGCGGCTTGAGCAAGAACTTGAGGCCCATCGCCGAGGGACCCGAACGCGCTGTTTCCAAATGCCAAATTGCCGCAGGGCAACCCGGCTTGCGATCACCCGAATCGATTGAACATCCGGTGGGATGCACTAGCATTGGCAGAGATGGTGAAAGCCGCATGATCCTGGCAACGTCACGAGAGGCAGCATGACGCGCGCGATGACAACCGAAGCTCCTCTGCCCACGCTCAAAAACCCGGATCCCAAGACGCTCGCCGAGGAAGTCTTGCAAGCCCTCAAATACAGGGTCGGCAAGGGCACCAACGTTGCAACCCAGTACGATTGGCTCACCGCCTCGATCAAGGTTGTACGCGACCGCATAGTCGATCACTGGATGCAGGCGACCCAAGAGGCCTACGCCCAGCAGGAAAAGCGCGTCTACTACTTGTCCCTGGAATTCCTCATCGGCCGCCTGATGCGCGATGCCTTCTCCAATCTCGGCCTGATGGACAATATGCGCGAGGCGCTGTCGTCGCTTGGCGTCGACCTCGACATCATTGCAGCGCTCGAACCGGACGCTGCCCTTGGCAATGGCGGTCTTGGCCGGCTCGCCGCCTGCTTCATGGAAAGCATGGCGACCGTCAATATCCCCGCGCATGGCTACGGCATCCGCTACGCCAACGGCATGTTTCGGCAGGAGATCCATGACGGCTGGCAGGTGGAACTGCCCGAGACATGGCTCGATCACGGCAATCCCTGGGAGTTCGAGCGCCGCGAACGCTCCTTCGAGGTCGGCTTCGGCGGCTCGGTAGAATCGGTCACGTCGAAGGACGGCCGGCTCGAGCGCTACGTCTGGAAGCCGACCGAACATGTTCTGGCAGTCGCCTATGATACGCCGGTTGTCGGCTGGCGGGCCAACCGCGTCAACACGCTGCGTCTGTGGTCCGGCATGCCGGTCGACCCGATCCTGCTCGACAAGTTCAACGCCGGCGATCACATCGGCGCGCTCGCCGAAAGCAACAAGGCCGATGCGTTGTCGCGCGTCCTTTACCCGGCCGATTCCCACAAGGCCGGCCAGGAGCTGCGGCTCAGGCAGGAGTATTTCTTCTCCACCGCCTCGCTGCAGGACATCGTCCAGCGTCATCTCAGCCAGTATGGCGACCTGCAATCGCTGCCCGACAAGGCGGCGATCCATCTCAACGACACCCATCCGGCCATCGCCGTAGCCGAGCTGATGCGCCTGTTGATGGATGTCCACGGCATGGATTTCGACCAGGCCTGGAGCATCACCAAGCGCACCTTCGGCTACACCAACCACACGCTGCTTCCCGAAGCGCTGGAAAGCTGGCCCGTGCCGCTGTTCGAGCGGCTGTTGCCGCGCCACATGCAGATCGTCTACGCCATCAACGCCGAGGTGCTGCTCGAAGCGCGCGCCTCCGACCAGTTCTCGGACGAGCAGATCAGCCGCATCTCGCTGATCCAGGAAAATGGCGATCGCCGCGTGCGTATGGGCAATCTGGCCTTTGTCGGCTCGCACTCGATCAACGGCGTGTCGGCACTGCATACGGAATTGATGAAGGAGACGGTGTTTGCCGACCTCCACAGGCTCTACCCGGATCGCATCAACAACAAGACCAACGGGATCACGCCGCGGCGCTGGCTGATACAGTGCAATCCCGGCCTCACTGCACTCACCCGAGAGGCGATTGGCGACGGCTTCCTCGACGACATCGACGAGATAAAGCGGCTTGATCCTTTTGCCGAGGACGCCGCCTTCCGCGACAAGTTCGCCGCCGTCAAACGGGCGAACAAGACGAGGCTTGCCAATCTCGTTGCCGACCGGCTCGGCATCAAGGTCGACCCGTCGGCGCTGTTCGACATCCAGGTCAAGCGCATCCACGAATACAAGCGCCAGCTCTTGAACATTCTCGAAGCGGTCGCGCTTTACGACCAGATCCGCTCGCATCCGGAGCGCGATTGGATGCCCCGCGTCAAATTCTTCGGCGGCAAGGCGGCGCCCAGCTATCACAACGCCAAGCTGATCATCAAACTTGCCAACGACGTCGCCCGGGTCATCAACCGCGACCCGGCGGTGCGCGGTTTGCTGAAAGTGGTGTTCGTGCCGAACTACAATGTCAGCCTTGCCGAGATCATGATGCCGGCAGCCGATCTTTCGGAGCAGATATCGACCGCCGGCATGGAAGCGTCCGGCACCGGCAACATGAAGTTCGCGCTGAACGGCGCGCTGACCATCGGCACGCTCGACGGCGCCAATGTCGAGATCAAGGAATGCGTGGGCGACGACAATATCTTCATCTTCGGCCTGACCACCGATGAGGTCGCCGAGCGACGCAACAATGGTTACGATCCGCGCGCTGTGATCGAGGGATCGCCTGAATTGGCGCAGGCGCTGGCCGCGGTTTCGTCCGGAGTCTTTTCACCTGACGATCCGGACCGTTATCGCGACCTGATCAACGGCCTTTACCAGAGCGACTGGTTCATGATCGCCGCGGATTTCGATGCCTACGCCGCCACCCAGCGCGACGTCGATGCCGTCTGGCGCAACAGCCCGGACTGGTACGCCAGAGCCATCCGCAATGTCGCGCGCGTCGGCTGGTTCTCGTCCGACCGCACGATCCGCCAATATGCGAAAGACATCTGGCACGTGCCCGCCTGATATGATTGCATGAGGCCACGAACAATGTGGCCCTAGTGGAGTGGATTTGACCTCGCATCCCTTGGAGGGTAAGGCGGCATGCGAATGTCGAATTCAAAACTTCACTAGAAACATACACTTGGTGCCCGGGGAGGGTCACTGCCTGATGAGCAAGCCGCGCGCGACCGTTGCGACAAGCGGGCCAGACGGACTGGCGCCAGCCGGCGATGTCGCGGCGATTGTCGCCGGCACGCACGGCGATCCGTTTGCCGTGCTTGGTGTGCATGAGGCGGGAAAGGGCTTTGTCGCCCGCTGCTTCGTCCCTCATGCCGAGTTCGTCACCGCCTATACGCTGACCGGCAAGAAGGCCGGCGAGCTGTCGAGACGCGACGACCGCGGTTTCTTCGAAGGCAAACTGTCGCTGCGCAAACGCCAGCCGCTGCGCTATCACGCAAGGAATTCCGGCGGTGACTGGTGGCTGACCGATCCATATTCCTTCGGTCCCGTGCTCGGCCCGATGGACGATTATTACATCGCCGAAGGGTCGCATCTCAGGCTGTTCGACAAGCTCGGCGCCCATCTCATCGACCATGAAGGTGCATCGGGTGTGCATTTTGCGGTGTGGGCGCCCAATGCAAGGCGCGTCTCGGTGGTCGGCGACTTCAACGAGTGGGACGGCCGCAGGCATACCATGCGCGTCCGCCGCGACACCGGCATCTGGGAGCTGTTCATTCCCGACATCGGCGCTGGCCGCCCATATAAATATGAAATCATCGGGCCGGATGGCGTGAGATTGCCGCTCAAAGCCGATCCGTTCGCCTTCAAGTCCGAACTGCGCCCGGCCACCGCCTCGGTGACGGCACTGCCGCCGGCGCATGAATGGGGTGACGAGGCGCACCGGAACTACTGGCGCAATGCCGACCACAGGCGCGAAGCCGTATCGATCTACGAGGTCCATGCCGGGTCATGGCGGCTTCACGACGACGGCAGCTTCCTGTCGTGGGATGAGCTCGCCGACAGGCTGATCCCTTACGTGGTCGAGACCGGTTTTACCCACATCGAATTCATGCCGATCTCCGAACACCCTTATGACCCGTCCTGGGGCTACCAGACGACGGGTCTCTATGCGCCGACTGCCCGCTTTGGCGATCCGGACGGTTTTGCCCGCTTCGTCGACGGCGCCCACCGTGCAGGCATCGGCGTCATCCTCGACTGGGTGCCGGCGCATTTCCCGGTTGACGAACACGGTCTGGCAAAGTTCGACGGTACCGCGCTCTACGAACATGCCGATCCGCGCAAGGGCTTCCATCCCGACTGGAACACCGCGATCTATAATTTTGGGCGCCGCGAAGTGATTTCGTTCCTGGTCAACAATGCGCTGTTCTGGGCCGAGAAATATCACGTCGACGGACTGCGCGTCGATGCGGTCGCCTCGATGCTTTATCTCGATTATTCGCGCAAGGCCGGTGAATGGATTCCCAACGAGAAGGGCGGGCGGGAGAACCTCGAAGCGGTCAGCTTCCTGCAGCGTATGAACAAGGAGGTCTACGGCCACCATCCAGGTGTGATGACCATCGCCGAGGAATCGACCTCGTGGCCGAAAGTCTCGCAGCCGGTGCATGAAGGCGGACTGGGCTTCGGTTTTAAATGGAACATGGGCTTCATGCATGACACTTTGGAGTATTTCTCCAAGGAGCCGATCTTCCGCAAGCATCACCACAACGACATCACCTTCGGTCTGGTCTACGCCTTCAGCGAGAATTTCGTGCTGCCGCTGTCCCATGACGAAGTGGTGCACGGCAAGGGCACGCTGCTCAATAAGATGGCCGGCGACGACTGGCAGAAATTCGCGACGCTGCGCGCCTATTACGCGTTCATGTGGGGTTATCCCGGCAAGAAGCTGTTGTTCATGGGCCAGGAGTTCGCACAGCGCCGCGAGTGGAGCGAGGGGCGCGCGCTCGACTGGAACCTGCTCGATTTCCGGCTCCACCGCGGCGTCTGGCAGACGGTGCGCGATCTCAACTATCTCTACCGCTCGCGCCCCGCGCTGCATGCCCGCGACTGCGAGCCGGAGGGCTTTTCCTGGCTGATCGTCGACGACAGCGCGAACTCAGTATTTGCCTGGCTGCGCAGCGCGCCGGGCGGCAACCCGGTCGCGGTCATTTCCAACTTCACGCCGGTGCCGCGCGACAATTACCGCGTGCCGTTGCCGCACGCCGGAAAATGGCGCGAGATCATCAACACCGATGCCACGGATTATGGCGGTTCCGGCAAGGGCAATAGCGGCGGCGTCGAGGCTCAGGCGGAAGGAGGAGGCATTTCGGCGACGATGCTTTTGCCGCCGCTGTCGACGATCATGCTCGAATTCGTCCCGGACTGAGCTATGTCTGGAGCATCTAACCTGGGAGGATAGGAATGGCTGAAATAAAACGAACACAGCCGCTGGCACGCGACGCCATGGCTTATGTGCTGGCCGGCGGCCGTGGCAGCCGGCTCAAGGAACTGACCGACCGCCGGGCCAAGCCGGCGGTCTATTTCGGCGGCAAGACCCGCATCATCGATTTCGCGCTCTCCAATGCGCTCAATTCCGGTATCCGCCGCCTCGGCGTGGCCACCCAGTACAAGGCGCATTCGCTGATCCGCCATCTGCAGCGCGGCTGGAACTTCCTGCGGCCCGAGCGCAACGAGAGTTTCGACATTCTGCCGGCCAGCCAGCGTGTGTCGGAAACGCAATGGTATGAGGGCACCGCCGACGCCGTGTACCAGAACATCGACATCATCGAGGCCTATGGGCCGGAATACATGGTCATCCTGGCCGGCGACCACGTCTACAAGATGGACTACGAAATGATGCTGCGCCAGCATGTCGAGGCCGGCGCCGATGTCACCGTCGGCTGCCTCGAAGTGCCGCGCATGGAAGCCACCGGCTTCGGCGTCATGCATGTCGATCCCAAGGACACCATCATCTCCTTCATCGAAAAGCCGGCCGATCCGCCGGGCATTCCCGACAAGCTGGATTTTGCGCTGGCCTCGATGGGCATCTATGTGTTCAAGACCAAGTTCCTGATGGAGCAATTGCGTCGCGATGCGGCGGAGCCCGGCTCGAGCCGCGACTTCGGCAAGGACATCATCCCCTACATCGTCGAGCACGGAAAGGCGATCGCCCATCGCTTCGCCAAATCCTGCGTGCGCTCGACCGCCGAGAACGAGGCCTATTGGCGCGACGTCGGTACGGTCGATGCTTATTGGGAAGCCAATATCGACCTGACCGACATCACGCCGGAACTCGACCTCTACGATCGCGACTGGCCGATCTGGACTTACGCCGAGTTGAAGCCGCCGGCAAAGTTCGTGCATGACGAGGATGGCCGCCGTGGGTCGGCTGTGTCGTCTCTCGTGTCGGGCGATTGCATCGTTTCGGGCGCTTCGCTGAAGCGAAGCCTGATCTTCACCGGCGCGCGCATCAATTCCTATTCGACGCTGGAGGAGGTCGTCATGCTGCCCGACGTCCATGTCGGCCGCAACGCCAGGCTGAAGCGCGTAGTCATCGATCACGGCGTCAGGATTCCGGAGGGGCTGGTGGTCGGCGAGGATCCCGTCCTCGACGCCAAGCGTTTCCGCGTTTCGGAAAAAGGCATCTGCCTGGTCACGCAGGACATGATCAACAGGCTGGGATCGTAGTGCATGCAGGTTCTGTCGGTGGCGCCCGAGATCTTTCCGCTGGTCAAGACCGGAGGGCTCGCCGACGTAACCGGCGCCTTGCCCATGGCATTGGCCGGCAAGGGCGTCACCATGCGCACGCTCGTCCCCGGCTACCCGCAGGTGATGGGCGCCTTCAAGAAAAAGAAGGCGGTTCAGCAATATCCGCTGCTGCAGGGCGGCAAGGCGTCGGTGCACGCCGTCCAGATCGCCGGCCTCGACCTGTTCGTGCTCGACGCGCCGCATCTTTTCGACCGTCCCGGCGGCCCATACGGCAACGCGACAGGCGCCGACTGGCCGGACAATTGGCGGCGGTTCGCGGCCCTGAGCCAGGTAGGCGGTGATATTGCCGGCGGTGCGATCTCGGGCTACCTGCCGGATATCGTCCATGCCCATGACTGGCAGTCGGCAATGACGCTTGCCTACATGCGCTACGGCAAGGCGGTCGGCACGCCGTCGATGATCACCGTGCACAACCTCGCCTTCCAGGGTCAGTTCGGCGCCGGCATCTTTGGCGAGCTTGGCCTGCCGGCGGCGGCTATGGCGCTCGACGGCGTCGAATATTACGGCGGCGTCGGCTTCCTCAAGGCCGGCCTGCAGGCCGCCTGGGCGATCACCACGGTCAGCCCGACCTATGCGCAGGAAATCCGCTTGCCCGAATTCGGCATGGGCCTCGACGGCCTGATCAACATGCGCTCCGTCGATCTCCATGGCATCGTCAACGGCATCGATACTGAGATATGGAACCCGGAAACCGACAAGCATCTACCCTCCAACTACACCGCAAAGACGCTGAAGGCGCGAATGCCCAACAAGGCCGCGGTCGAGGACCGTTTCAGCCTCGATCGCGATGACAGCCCGATCGTCTGCGTCGTCAGCCGGCTGACCTGGCAAAAGGGCATGGACATACTGGCTGCGGCCGTCGACGGCATCGTCGCGGCAGGTGCACGGCTGGCAATCCTTGGGTCTGGCGACGCTGGGCTGGAAGGCGCGTTGCTTGCCGCCGCAGCCCGCCATCGCGGCCGCATCGGCGTCGTCGTCGGCTATGACGAGGGACTCTCCCACACCATGCAGGGCGGCAGCGACGCCATCATTATCCCATCGCGCTTCGAACCTTGCGGGCTGACACAGCTTTACGGCCTGCGCTATGGCTGCGTGCCGGTGGTCGCGCGCACCGGCGGCCTTGCCGACACGATCATCGATGCCAACGAAGCCGCCATCTCTGCCGGCGTGGCGACCGGTTTCCAGTTTGCGCCCGCCAATGCCGGCGCCTTGCTGCACGCCGTCCGCCGCCTTGTCGAGGCGCATGCCAATCCCGCAGTGTGGACGTCGATGCAGCGGCAAGGCATGAAGGCCGACGTTTCGTGGGACAAAAGCGCCGAAAAATATGTCCAACACTATCGCTTGCTGCTTTCGAAAAGGGCTGCCTGACTGATGATCCGCACCGTCGCCACCAAACCCTATCCCGACCAGAAGCCCGGCACCTCCGGGCTGCGTAAAAAGGTCCCGGTGTTCCAGCAGGAGCACTATGCCGAGAACTTCGTCCAGTCGATCTTCGATGCGCTGGACGGGTTCGAGGGCAAAACCCTGGTGATCGGCGGCGACGGCCGCTTCTATAACCGCGAGGTCATCCAGAAGGCCATCGCCATGGCCGCGGCAAACGGCTTCGGCAAGGTGATGGTCGGGCAGGGCGGCATCCTGTCCACGCCGGCCGCTTCGCATGTCATCCGCAAATACAAGACCTTTGGCGGCATCATCCTGTCGGCCAGCCACAATCCGGGTGGCCCGCATGAGGATTTCGGCATCAAGTACAATGCCGGCAATGGCGGCCCGGCGCCGGAAAAGCTGACCGACGCGATCTTCGAAAAAACCAAGGCGATTTCAAGCTTCAAGATCGCCGATATCGGGCAGGTCGACATCGACACGATCGGCACGGTCAAGACGGGGGACATGACCGTCGAAATCATCGATCCTGTCGCCGACTATGCCGAACTGATGGAAAGCCTGTTCGATTTCGACGCATTGCGGGCGCTGTTCAAGTCGGGCTTCCGCATGCGCTTCGACGCCATGCATGCGGTGACCGGCCCCTACGCCAAGGAGATCCTCGAAAACCGGCTCGGCGCGCCCAACGGCACCGCCCGCAATTTCATTCCGCTGCCGGATTTCGGCGGCCATCATCCCGATCCCAATCTGGTGCATGCGAAACACCTCTACGACGAGATGATGGGGCCGGATGCGCCAGACTTTGGCGCCGCCTCGGATGGCGACGGCGACCGCAACCTGATCATAGGCAAGGGAATTTTCATCACCCCGTCTGATTCGGTGGCGATGCTCGCCGCCAACGCCCATCTGGCGCCGGGCTACAAGGCCGGGCTGAAAGGCATCGCCCGCTCGATGCCGACCAGCGGTGCTGCCGACCGGGTCGCCGAAAAGCTCGGCATCGGCATCTACGAGACGCCGACCGGCTGGAAATTTTTCGGCAATCTGCTCGATGCCGGCATGGCAACGATCTGCGGCGAGGAGAGTGCGGGGACCGGCTCCAACCATGTCCGCGAAAAGGACGGCCTGTGGGCTGTGCTTCTATGGCTTAACATCCTTGCCGTGCGCGGCGAAAGCGCCAAGCAGATCGTCACCCAGCATTGGGCGGCCTATGGCCGTAACTACTATTCGCGCCACGACTACGAGGAGGTCGAGACCGACCGTGCCAACGCGCTTGTCGACGAACTGCGGGCCAAGCTTGGCTCGCTGCCTGGCACCAGCGTGCGCGGCATGACGATCGCCAGCGCCGATGATTTCGCCTATCACGATCCGGTCGACGGCTCGGTCAGCAAGAACCAGGGCATCAGGGTGTTGTTCGAAGGCGGCTCACGCGTCGTCTTCCGCCTGTCCGGCACCGGCACCTCGGGCGCGACGCTACGGCTTTATGTCGAGCGCTACGAGCCGGACACGAACCGCCACGATCTCGACACCCAGGAGGCGCTTGCCGATCTGATCGCGGCGGCCGACGACATTGCCGGGATTCGCAGCCACGCCGGCCGCGCCAAGCCGAGCGTCATCACCTGATGTCGTCGGGACTATCCGCCGGCTATCGTCCGCGATTTGGCGGGCTTGCCGGGGAGGGCGGCATCCGCTTCGCCGCATGGTCCTCGTTGGCTCGGCGCATCTGGGTCTCGATCTTCGACGCGCGCGGCAACCGCGAAATCGACCGGCTGGAACTCCAGTCGGAAGGCGAGGGCGTCCACGCACTTTTTGTTGCCGGTCTCGCCGCCGGCACCCGATACGGGTTCCGTGCCGATGGCGACTACGCGCCGGAACACGGTCTCTGGTTCGATCCCGACAAGCTGCTGGCCGATCCCTATGCCGTCGAGATCGACAGGCCCTATGCCTATGACGGCCGGCTAGCCGCGCGCCGGGGCGAGGGGGCCGACACGGCGCCGCTGATGCCGAAAGCAATCGCCGGCGCCTTGCCGGAACCCTTGCCCGCCTTGCCGCCGCTGTTTCGGCCCGGCGGCCTTATCTACGAAGTGCCGGTACGCGCCTTCACAAAGCTGCATCCCGACATTCCCGAGAAGCAACGCGGCACCATTGCAGCGCTCGCTCACCCCCTTGTTGTCGAGCATCTGCAAAAACTCGGCGTGGCAGCCATTGAGTTGATGCCGGTGACTGCATCGATCGACGAACGGCATTTGCCGCCGCTCGGGCTGCGCAACGCCTGGGGTTATAATCCGGTGACCTTCATGGCGCTCGATCCGCGACTGGCGCCCGACGGTCTGGCCGAGTTGCGCGGAACGGTCGCCGCGCTGCACCAGGCCGGCATCGGCACCATTCTCGACCTGGTGTTCAACCACACCGGCGAAAGCGACCGGCTCGGCCCGACATTGTCGCTGCGCGGCCTCGACAGCCGCGCCTATTATCGGCACGAGCCGGACGGCGCTCTGGTCAATGACACCGGAACCGGCAATACGCTCGCCTGCGAGCATCCGGTCGTCCGGGAAATGGTCCTCGACACGCTTCGCCACTTTGTCCAGCGCGCCGGTGTCGACGGATTCCGCTTCGACCTGGCGCCGATCCTCGGCCGCGTCGACGGCGTTTTCGACGCCGATGCGCCGCTGCTGAACGCCATTCGCAAAGATCCTGTTCTTGGCGACCGGGTGCTGATCGCCGAGCCTTGGGATATCGGATCGGATGGCTATCAGCTCGGCAATTTTCCGCCGCCCTTCCTCGAATGGAACGACAAATGCCGTGACGATATCCGCCGTTTCTGGCGCGGCGACGGCGGCATTATCGGTGCCTTGGCGACGCGGCTTGCCGGTTCGTCCGATGTCTTTGCCAAACCGGGCCGGACAACGAGCCGCAGCATCAACTTCATCGCCGCGCATGACGGCATGACGCTGGCCGATATCGTTGCCTATGAGCACAAGCACAATGAGGCCAATGGCGAACAGAACCGCGATGGCCACGACGACAATCTGTCCTGGAACAATGGCCTCGAGGGCGAGACCGGCGACCAGTCAATCGTTACGGCCCGTTTCGATGACCAGTGCGCGCTGCTGGCGACGCTCTTTGCCTCGCGCGGCACGATCATGCTGACGGCCGGCGACGAGTTCGGCCGCACGCAGCGCGGCAACAACAACGCCTACGCGCAGGACAATGACATCACCTGGCTCGACTGGGCCGGGCGCGACCGGGCGCTGGAGCTGTACACGGTTCTGCTCGCCAAGATGCGTCGTGCCGTGCCGGCGCTCTTGGACACAACATTCCTGACCGGAGAACCGCCTGCGGGCTCGGAAATCCCAGACGTAGCCTGGCTGACGGAAACCGGCATGCCGCTCGACGAGGCCGCCTGGCACGATGCCAGGCGGCACCGGCTGGTCATGATTCTCGGGAGCGGTGAGAACAGTCGCCTTGCGGTGATCATCAACGGCGACCGCCGGGCCTGCATGTTCACGCTGCCGGAACGGGCGGGTTTTCTTTGGCGCCCAGCTATCGAACCGGATAGTAGCGATATCTCGCGGCCGGTGCCTGGGCGAACGGTCCTGTTCATGATCGAAAGCAGGACAGCGCGGGCGGGCGCAGGGGAGAGCCATGATGGCTGACAATGCCGAATGGTGGCGCGGCTGCGTCATCTACCAGATCTACCCGCGCTCCTTCCAGGATACGACAGGCGACGGCAGCGGCGATCTCCGCGGCATCACCTCGAGGCTGGCCCATGTCGCATCGCTCGGTGTCGACGCGGTTTGGCTGTCGCCTTTCTTCAAGTCGCCAATGGCCGATATGGGTTACGACGTTTCGGATTACTGCGCCGTCGATCCGATGTTCGGCACATCAGAGGATTTCGACGCGCTGGTTGCCGAGGCACACCGGCTCGGCCTGAAGGTGATCATCGATCAGGTCTTGTCGCATTCGTCGGATCGGCACGAATGGTTCGTCGAAAGCCGCACGAGCCGCGACAACCCCAAGGCCGACTGGTACGTCTGGGCCGATGCGAAGCCCGACGGCACCGCCCCCAACAACTGGCTGTCGCTTTTCGGCGGCCCGGCCTGGGAATGGGACGCAACGCGCAGGCAATATTACCTGCACAATTTCCTCGCCTCGCAGCCGGACCTGAATTTCCACAACCCGCAGGTGCAGGACGCCTTGCTGGAAACGGTGCGGTTCTGGCTCGAGCGCGGCGTCGACGGTTTCCGGCTGGATACGGTCAACTATTACGTCCACGACCGCTGGCTGCGCAGCAACCCGCCTTTGGCGGAAAGCGTCGCCGGCACCAATACGGCAACCAGCCCCTATCTCTATCAGGAGCATCTGTTCGACAAGAGCCAGCCGGAAAACCTTGCTTTCCTCAGGCGCTTCCGGGCCTTGCTTGACGAATATGAAGGCCGCGTCGCTGTCGGCGAGATTGGCGACGAAACTCGTTCCTTGCAGACACTCGCCGCCTATACCGGCGGTGGCGACAAGCTCCAAATGTCCTATACCTTCGACCTGCTCGGCCCGCAATTCTCGGCGTCGCATGTGCGTGGCTGTGTCGAGGCCTTCGAGAGTAAGGTATTCGACGGCTGGGTTTGCTGGGCGTTCTCCAACCACGATGTCGTGCGCCATGTCAGTCGATGGACAAGTCCGGGCGGCGATCCGGACAGGGTGGCGAAGTTCTCGATCGTGCTGCTTTCCTGCCTGCGCGGATCGATCTGCCTCTACCAGGGCGAAGAACTCGGGCTGGAGGAGGCCGAACTGGCGTTCGAGGATTTGCGCGATCCCTTCGGCATCCGCTTTTGGCCGGCAATCAAGGGACGGGATGGGTGCCGAACGCCGATGGTCTGGGAGGCTGGCGCCGACAATGCCGGCTTTTCGACCAGCAAGCCGTGGCTTCCGGTCCCGGCAAGCCATCGCGCCCAGGCGGTCGACGTCCAGGACGGCGAGCAAACCTCCGTCCTGGCGAGCTACCGGGCGATGCTGGCCTTGCGCAAGCAGCATCCGGCGCTGGTTCGAGGCTCGATCCGGTTCCTCGATGCCGAAGGCGACGTCCTTGCTTTCATTCGCGAAGGCGGTGACGAAAAGCTGCTGTGTGTTTTCAATTTCGCCGACGTGCCGGCCGGCTGGCAATTGCCACCGGATCTGGAAGCGATAGAGCCGAGAGATCTTGGCGGTGCTGCCGGCGTCTTGCAGGAAAAAACTCTGTCGCTGCCGCCGCTGGGCTGCTTCCTCGGCCGGATCGGCTGAACTCTATTTCATTATCTCATTGAACGAGCACGGAGCGCCCGCAAGTCGCGCCGACAACCCGCACATCAGCCTCGCCGACATGCACGCCCACAGCTGCAAGCACGTTATAGACCAGTTCGTCGACCGGCGCCGTCACGCCGTTCAGAACCGTTACCACCGCCGGTTTAACCGTTCCGAGCAGGGCCGTCACGTCCAGCCCGAGGCCCAGTGCATTGACCGAGAGCGAGAGGCCGCTGACCAGCGATGTCGTGAGTGATTGCGTCAGGTTTTTTGTGGCGACAGTTTTTATCGTCTTGTTGGCGATATCGGTGCTGTCGAACGTCAATGCGGTCGGATCGTTGTTGGTGATGGCAAGTGATGACGAACCCTTCACATCGAGCAGATTGAGGGTGAGCAGCAGAAGCTTTACGCTTACCTGTGCAATCGTGGCATCGGAGAACGATTGCGGATTGCTGAAATCGGCGAAGGCCGATGGGTTGTTGTCGGCGTCGCTGGTGGCAAGGTGCAGCGAGGCCACGCCAGGCTGCGTGGCGATCGAGACCTTGATGCTATCCGGCCGGCCCGTCGGGCAGCTGATGTCGGTTAGCTTGGCTTCCGCATAGGCGACTTCGACATGCAGAGGCAGGTTGACGGACAGCAGACTGATGCCGCCGCCGAGATTGGAATTGCCGATGCCCACTGTGGTGACCAGCTTGATGCGCGTCTGCGCGGTGCGCACCACGGTGCCTTTTTCCCCGACGGCCAGCCAGGGTGAGTATTGCATCGGTTCACCGATGGCGATGGCGAGCGTGGTGGAGGTAAGTCCCGGAATAGTGGCGCCGAGATCGACCTGGACCTGGTTTGAGCCATTGGCCAGCGAGGCGGCGGCACCCAGCATGCCCATCGCGCTTGCGTCGACGGAAAAGCCGGGAGACTTTTGTCCGAGGCCGAGCTTACCGATCGAGCCAAGATCGATAAGATGACTGAGGGGTATCTTGACTGTGTTGGTGGCCCTCGACGCGATCGTCTGCAGCACAAGTTTGCTGGCGCTGCCCGACCCGGACGCATTGGCCATGGCGGTCGCGATCTGGCCTACCGTCGCTTTTGACGCCAGCACGTCGGAATAGCTGACACCTGTCAGTTGCAACTGTACGGCAAGGGCATCGACGAACGAAAGCACGTTTACATCGGCCGAGATCAGCGCGTTGTAGTCCATGACGCTGAGCGAAATGTTGGCGCCCAGCAACTTGCTGAGAAGCGCGTTGAGGATGCCGCCATTGACGCTGAGGAGCCTGGACCCGACCGAGAACATCGCTTGCGGGGTCACACTGGCAATGGCTTCGGTGCCGACAACCGGAGTAGGGATGAGCGAACTGGCGAAATAGCGGGCGGGGATTTTTTGCAGAGTGACGCGAACGGCATTGTAAGGCGTTTTGCCGGCTTCGAAGCGCTTGTCGACACCAACGGAGGACGCCGCTGAGTATCGGCCGCCGGTGATCGACACGACGGTTTTGCCAACCGTGGGAACAATTGTCTGACCTGCCTTTTGAACAATGATGCCGGGCATTCGGTTGTCACTGAGCGTGGTTACCGCCGCGGCTTCCATATTGTTGATGTTCGACGCCGCGGTGATCGCCGCCAGATCGGTCATCGCCTGGGCTTCCCTGCGCTCCGTGTAGATCGAACCTTCGTCGACAGCGAAGGCCGCCAACCCCAGCGCGAACGGTGCTATCAGCGCCGTCATGACGGCAAAGTTCGCCTTCTCGTCGCCAACCATCGAGCGAGCGATCCGCCCGATGCCCCTCAGCAAGAACTGCGACATTTCAAATGCCTCCAATCCTGATGGTCGACCTGCGTGACATCGTGGTTTGCGGCATCGCAAGGCTGGGCAACAGGTTCCATATCGGCAGGTTGCTGGCATCGTACTGGATCGATACGACGAACTGATTTCCGTCGGCCGTGCTGTCCGTCGCCTGATAGGTCAGCTTGCCGGAATCGACGAACGGGTATCCACTGGCATTGTTTTTGACGAAACTCGCCACCAGCGCCTGGCGCTCGGTTTGATTCAATCCGGCAATTGCGGTGCGGGCGGCATCGGCGGCGATTTGCTGCAAGGAGTTGCTTGCACCAAAATAGATACCATATGCAACCATTCCGAGCAAAAGAAGGATAAAGATTGGGGAAAGCAGGGCGAACTCGACCGCGGAAGTTCCGGACTCTTCTCCAATCTTGCGTAGATTCGTCCGTACTTGGCGCAATATTTTACGCTTCAATGCGACAGTATTACTGTCTATCTTGTTCATTGCCCTTGCCCGTTGGAACCCAAGGTCGATGTGCCGATCCCATCGAAATTTGTAACCCTTGGTTGCCTAAGAACCAATTAATACAATCCGGTAAACTGAAATGATCGGCCAGATTATTTCCCAGATCGGCGTTCTGGCCAGGAAACCCAGTCAAACTCATGGTTTCGACCATTGATTGGCCGCCCGCAAAACGACTGCCCCGGCCCCCTTACTTTGGGTGACCCCGAGAGTCTGTTGAAATAAAAAATCTCCACGTTACTGTTTGGCCACCAGCTGCCGGAAAGGGAACCGGCTGCGCGCTCGAAAGGAACCAACCAATCGGTTTCGGGGCGTCAACACTTAGAGACGTGGCCGAAGGGCGACGCCATTAGGGAGAACTCCATGCTGAAACATGTGCTGAAGGCGACGGTACTCGCCACGACCATAGTCTTGGCCGCCGGTACGTTCTACACGCCGGCTTTCGCCGAGACCGTCTATAACCGCGGATCCGCCGCCGAAGCGGAGACGCTCGATCCGCACAAGACCTCGACGGTCTACGAAGCCGATATCATACGCGACCTGTTCCAAGGCCTCGTCATGCATGACCAGAAGACGAATCTCATTCCGGGCGCCGCCGAAAGCTGGACGGTGTCCGACGACGGCAAGGTCTACACATTCAAGCTGCGCAAGGACGGCCTCTGGTCGGATGGCAGCCCAGTGACGGCTGACGACTTCGTCTATTCTTTCCGTCGGCTAGAAGATCCGGCCACCGCTGCCGAATACGCTTCCATGCTCTATCCCGTCAAGAATGCGGAGGAGGTCAATACCAAGAAGGGCAAGCCGGAGGACATGGGCGTCAAGGCGATCGATGCTAACACCCTGGAAGTGACGCTGAAGGCGCCGACGCCGTATTTCCTGGAGATGCTGACCCACCAGGCGACCTATCCGGTCAATAAGGCGTCTATCGAAAAGCTTGGCGCCGACTGGATCAAGGCAGGCAAGCTGGTCTCCAACGGGGCCTTTACAGCGGCGGAGTGGATTCCCAACGACCATCTGAAGCTGGTCAAGAATCCGAAATTCTGGGATGCCGCGAGCGTCAAGTTCGACGTGGTCAACTACATCCCGACCGAGGATCGCTCGTCGGCGATGAAGCGCTTCGAGGCCGGCGAACTCGACAGTTACGGCGACCTGCCGACGGAACAGCTCGGCGACCTTAAGGCCAAATTCGGCGACCAGGTCCGTGTCGGGCCATATCTCGGCATCTACTATTATGCGATCAAGACCGATAAGGCGCCGTGGGATAATGTCGAGCTGCGCAACGCCATCTCGATGGCGATCGATCGCGACTTCCTGGCGGAGAAAGTCTGGCAGAATTCGATGCTGCCCGGCTATTCCATGGTGCCTCCCGGCATCGAGGGCTATACGCCGGCAATGGCCAAATACGCCGACATGCCGCAGATCGACCGCGAGGACGCTGCCAAGAAGATCCTCGAGAAACTCGGCTATACACCCGAGCATCCGCTGAAAATGCAGATCCGCTACAACACTTCGGAGAACCACAAGAATACGGCAGTCGCGATCCAGGAACAGCTGAAGCCGCTTGGCGTCGAGATCACACTCCTCAATACCGACACCAAGACCCACTACTCCTTCCTCGAGCAGAAGGGAGACTATGACGTGGCGCGCGCCGCCTGGATCGCCGACTACAAGGATCCCGAAACCTTCCTCGGCATCTCCCGCAAAGCCAGCGGCAACAACTATTCGGTCTACAACAACCCAAAATACGAGGCGGCGATGGACAAGGCGGCGGCCGCCGGCGGCAACCCTGCAGAACGCATGAAGGAACTCGCCGAGGCCGAGCGCATCCTCATCGATGACGTCGGCGAGATCCCGCTTCTCTACTACAGCTACCACGATATCGTTTCCTCGAAGCTGCATGGCTTCGACGACAATGTGATGGACATCCATCCGTCCCGCTTCATCAGCAAGGACTGATCCCTGGCCGGGCCACCGCGCATCGAATGCGCGGTGGCTTGCCGTCGCATCGGACGTCCGTGAATCGGATCGATTTTCGGAAGACCGATGCGAAGATTTGAAGGCCAGAGCGCAATCGTCCGGCTGGACGCCTTTGTTCTGGATCAAGCGGGGCACCGATGCTGCGTTACGTATTCCGGCGGCTTCTGACCGCCATTCCGACGCTGTTCGTCATCGTGACCATGGCGTTCTTTCTGATACGCGTCGCGCCGGGCGGCCCGTTCAACCAGGAGCGGGGCCTGAGCCCCGAGATCAGGGCCAATCTCGAAGCCCAGTTCGGCCTCAACGATCCGCTCTGGTTGCAGTACCTCCACTATCTCGGCAATCTTCTGCGCGGCAATTTCGGCCCCAGCTACAACATGCCGGATTTCACCGTCGGCGAGTTGTTCAAGGAGGGCCTGCCGATCTCAATCCAGCTCGGCGCTTCGGCGCTCGTTCTGGCGCTGCTCCTCGGCAGCGTGCTCGGCACTGTTGCCGCGCTCAACCAGAACAAGCTTGCCGACTATTCGGTGATCGCGCTGGCGACCGCCGGCAGCACCATACCGACCTTTGTCATCGCCCCGGTAATCCAGCTTGTATTCGGATTGACCTGGAAGCTGCTGCCGATCGGCGGCTGGGGCGATGGAGCCCTCATCAATAAGGTCGGCCCGGTGCTGACGCTCGCTCTTCCGCAGATCGCCATCGTCGCCCGATTGATGCGCGGCTCGATGATCGAATCGCTGCACTCGCATCACATCCGCACCGCGCGCGCTCTCGGCCTGTCCGACTGGTCGGTCGTCGTCAAGCATGCACTGCGCGGCGCCATCCTGCCGATCGTCTCCTTCACCGGTCCGGCAGCCGCAGCCCTTCTCACCGGCTCGGTCATCGTCGAGACCATCTTCTCTATCCCGGGCATCGGCCGCCATTTTGTCGTTGCTGCACTCAACCGCGACTACACGCTGGTGATGGGGACGGTGGTGGTCATCGCGCTCTTCACAATTGTCTTCAACCTGATCGTCGACGTCCTCTATGGGGTCGTCGATCCGAGGGTGCGCTATGACTGATATCGCAGTTGCCGCACCGGTCGTCGGCCGGTCCCTGTGGGGTGACGCCTGGGCGCGCCTCAAGGCCAATCGCGCGGCCATGTTCAGCCTCTATTATCTTGCCTTCATCGCCGTCATCAGCGTGTTTGGGCCCTATTTCGTGCCGCACCAATACACCACCATCTATGCCGACTATGTCCGTACGCCGCCGAGCTTCTCCGCCTATCCGAAGGCCGACATGATCGAAGGCGCTCTCGATGAGGCGATCAGGCGAATGCGCGTCGACATCAAGGAGTGGCGGCAGGAGGACAGCCGTGTGTTCGTTACCGTCAAATCGTCCAAGCCGATCGATGACCGCAACATTCGCTACCTTGATCGTTCCGATACCTTTGATGACACAAAGATCGAGAGCAAATCGCCGGACGGTCTCGAAATGGTGATGAGTGCCTCGATCAAGCAGCAATATTTCCTGTTCGGCACCGACAATACCGGCCGCGATCTCCTGTCCCGAACGCTGATGGCCGGGCGCATATCGCTAGCCATCGGCCTGCTTGCCGGCATTGTGGCCGTGGTCATCGGCGTGCTCTACGGCGCCAGCGCCGGCCTTGCCGGCGGCAGGGTCGACGAGGTGATGATGCGTGTCGTCGACGTGCTTTATTCTTTGCCGTTCATCTTCTTCGTCATCATGCTGGTGGTGTTCTTCGGCAGGAACTTCGTGCTGATGTTCCTGGCGGTCGGCGCGGTGCTGTGGCTCGACATGGCGCGCATCGTGCGCGGACAAGCGCTGTCGATCCGCCGGCAGGAATATGTCCAGGCGGCGGAAGCGATGGGCGTCGGCCAGCGAGGCATTCTGCTGCGCCATGTGATCCCCAATTTGCTCGGGCCGGTGGTGATCTACATGACGCTGCTGGTGCCGCAGGTCATTATCCTGGAGAGTTTTTTGTCGTTCCTCGGGCTTGGCGTCCAGGAACCGATGACCAGCTGGGGCGTGCTGATCTCGGTTGGCGCCCAGAACATCGGCTCGGCCAACTGGCTGCTTCTTTTCCCGGCCTTCTTTCTCGTCTCCACGCTGTTCGCGCTGAATTTCGTCGGCGATGGGCTGCGCGATGCGCTCGACCCGAAGGATCGTTGAGATGGCCGCTTCCGAAACCATCCTCAGCGTCAAGGACCTTCGGGTCCGCTTCCGCACCCTCGACGGTGTGGTGGAGGCGGTGAAGGGCATCAATATCCACGTCAAATCAGGCGAAACCGTCGCCGTCGTCGGCGAATCCGGTTCCGGCAAGAGCCAGACGATGATGGCGGCGATGAGCCTGCTCGCCTCGAACGGCGAAGCCACCGGCACCGTCGATTATCGCGGCCGCAATCTTTTGACCTTGAGCAAGCCCGAGCTCAACAAGATCCGCGGCCGCAAGATCAGCATGATCTTCCAGGAGCCGATGACGTCGCTAGACCCGCTCTATTCGATCGGCAACCAGCTGATCGAGCCGATCCGCAAGCATCGCGGACTTGGCGCCGCCGCGGCGCGCGAGGAGGCGCTCAAGCTGCTGCGGCTGGTCCATATTCCCGATCCGGAGCGGCGGATGAAATCCTATCCGCACGAGTTGTCGGGCGGTCAGCGCCAGCGCGTCATGATCGCCATGGCGCTGGCCAACGACCCCGACATACTGATCGCCGACGAGCCGACGACCGCGCTCGACGTCACCATCCAGGCGCAGATCCTCATGCTGCTCGCCGAATTGCAGCGCAAGCTCGGCATGGCGATCGTCTTCATCACCCACGATCTCGGCATCGTCCGGCGCTTTGCCGATCGGGTCTATGTGATGCGCTATGGCGAGGTGGTCGAGGAGGGCGAGGCGGAAGCGATCTTCGCCAACCCGCAGCACGGCTACACCAAGATGCTACTTGCCGCCGAACCGACCGGCACCAAGGCGCCGCCGCCTCCGAATGCCCCTGTCCTGCTTGAAGGCAGGAACGTCGAGGTGACCTTCAAGATCGGCGGCGGATTTCTTGGCGGCGAGCCGCTGCTGCTGCGCGCCGTCGATCGCATTTCGATACGGCTGAAGCGCAACCAGACGATCGGCATCGTCGGCGAATCCGGCTCGGGAAAATCGACGCTCGGCCGCGCCTTGCTGCGGCTCCTGCCCAGCGACGGTATCATCCGGCTTGGTGACCGCGACATTTCCCACGCCGACCGCCAGGCGATGCGGCCGCTGCGGCGCGAATTGCAGCTGGTTTTCCAGGATCCGTTCGGCTCGCTGTCGCCACGCATGACCGTCGGCCAGATCATCACCGAGGGGCTTCTGGTCCATGAGCCCAATCTGTCGGGCAGGCAGCGCGATCTCCGCGCGGTCGATGCCTTGCTCGAAGTCGGGCTCGACCCGAACACGCGCAACCGCTATCCGCATGAATTCTCCGGCGGTCAGCGGCAGCGCATCGCCATTGCGCGCGCCATGATACTGAAGCCGAAAGTGGTGGTGCTGGACGAGCCGACCTCGGCGCTGGACCGCTCCGTGCAGAAGCAGATCGTCGAATTGCTGCGCAAGCTGCAGGCCGACCACGAGCTGTCCTATCTGTTCATCAGCCACGATCTCGCCGTCGTGCGCGCCATGGCCGACTACATCATCGTCATGAAGCAGGGCAAGATCGTCGAGGAGGGACCGGCCGAGGCAATCTTCAGCAATCCGCAGGCAACCTATACGCAGACACTGATGGCCGCGGCCATCGACGTGACGCGATTTCGCCTGAGCGCATAGCGCGATTGGTCAGAACTGCGGCGGATGGTGGTTGTTTCGGGAACAAAAACAGCTAAGCCGCTGTTTTTTCTGGTCGGAGTGGCAGGATTTGAACCTGCGACCCCATCGTCCCGAACGATGTGCGCTACCAGGCTGCGCTACACTCCGTGACCAGACCGCGGGCTTATAGCCGCCGCGTTTGGTTACTGCAAGCGCCAATGGCAGCGCTTCTGTCGCATTTCTTTCGCTTTCGCCGCCACGTCATACAGGTTTCAGTTTCCTGTCGCACAAACACGGCTTAAAGGGCTTCTGGGTAACCGTCCACTTGCCTCGAAGCACCTGATTCAGCCGCCTGGAGTTTGCAGCCTTGTCGATGAAGATCGTTAGCGATGTCAGACCAAACACTTTTGAGTTTGAAACCTCGGCGCTGATCAAGCCGTCTGGGTTTCGCGAATATGATGCGCGCTGGTGGTTCGGCCATCCCGGCTCGAACGAAACGCCGGAACTCAATCTGATCGGCGTCCAGGCGCTCGGCATGGGGCTCGGCACGCTGATCCGTCGCCTGGGTGCCGGGCCCGACATCGTCACCGGTCACGATTTCCGCTCCTATTCGCTTGCCATCAAGCTGGCGCTGGTTTCCGGGCTGATGGCCGCTGGCGCACGGGTCAAGGATGTCGGGCTGGCCCTGTCGCCGATGGCTTATTTCGCCCAGTTCGCGCTCGACACGCCGTCCGTTGCCATGGTCACTGCCTCGCACAACGAGAATGGCTGGACCGGCGTCAAGATGGGCGCGGCGCGCCCGCTCACTTTTGGTCCGGAGGAGATGAGCGCGTTGAAGGCAATCGTGCTCTCAGGCGATTTCGATCTTGTCGGTGGCGGCTCCTATGACTTCGTTGCGGACTTCCGCAAAACTTACCTTGACGATCTGACAGCAGGAAAGGGTATCTCCAGGAAGCTCAAGGTGGTGGCCGCCTGCGGCAACGGCACCGCCGGGGCTTTCGCTCCCGAGGCACTGGAAAGGATCGGCTGCGAGGTGATCCCGCTCGACGTCGAGCTCGATCATACGTTTCCCAATTACAATCCCAACCCCGAAGACATGCAGATGCTGCACGCCATTCGCGACAAGGTGCTGGAAACGGGCGCCGACGTCGGGCTTGGCTTCGACGGCGACGGCGATCGCTGCGGCGTGGTGGACAATGAAGGCAACGAGATTTTCGCCGACAAGGTCGGCGTCATGCTGGCGCGCGACATTTCGCACCTCTATCCCGGCTCGACTTTCGTCGTCGACGTCAAGTCGACCGGATTGTTCATGACTGACAAGGTGTTGCGGGAAAATGGCGCGGTCACCGACTATTGGAAAACCGGTCACTCCTATATCAAGCGGCGCGTCGCCGAACTCGGCGCCGCCGCCGGTTTCGAAAAATCGGGCCATTTCTTCTTCAATCCGCCGATCGGCCGCGGCTATGACGATGGCCTGGTCACGGCCATCGCCATATGCCAGATGCTGGATCGCAGCCCGCAAAGCAGCATGGCCGACCTCTATCGCGATCTGCCGCTGACCTTCGGCACGCCGACCATGTCGCCACACTGCGCCGACGAGCTCAAATACGGCGTCGTCGAGCGGGTCGTAGGCGACTTTCGCAAGATGAAGGACGAGGGCACGGTCTTCGCCGGCCAGAAGATCGCCGAACTGATCACCGTCAACGGCGTCAGGGTCGTGGCGGAGGATGGTACATGGGGGTTGGTGAGGGCATCATCGAACAAGCCGGAGCTTGTGGTGGTGGTGGAGAGCCCGGTATCGTCCGAGCGGCGCCGGCAGATGTTCGAAGCCGTCGATGCGGTGCTGCGCCGCAGCCCCGAAGTCGGCGCCTACAATCAGACCTTTTGAGCACGAGGCTTG
This sequence comes from Mesorhizobium sp. M0185, assembly GCF_040322175.1. Lineage (NCBI taxonomy): Bacteria > Pseudomonadati > Pseudomonadota > Alphaproteobacteria > Hyphomicrobiales > Phyllobacteriaceae > Mesorhizobium > Mesorhizobium sp. M0185. Next base: position 115,618 of record NZ_JAMYSY010000017.1, read on the forward strand.
TTTTCATGACCGAACGGATCGTCAGTTTTGTGATGAGCGGCGGCGTCGGCTCGCGGCTGTGGCCGTTGTCGCGCGAGGACAATCCCAAGCAGTTCCATGATTTCTCCGGCGACGGCTCAATGCTGGCCAAGACGCTGCGCCGGCTGACCGCGCGGCTGGAAGGCGAAACGCCGGTTTTCCTGATTGCCTCGGAAAGGCATGCCGACCGCGTTCATGCCGACATTGCCGGTCACGAGCTTTCCGGCGGCGGCCCGCTGTTCGAGCCGACCGGACGCAACACCGCCGCGGCCGTCGCCTTGGCAAGCCTGCGCACGCTGTCGGAATTCGGCGACAGCCTGGTGCTGGTGGTGCCGTCCGATCATGAGATCGCGACGCCACAGCAATTCTGGCGGAGCATCGAGGCCGGCACGGCGGCCGCGCGCCAAGGCAGGCTGGTGGTGTTCGGCATCAAGCCCGCCCAACCCGAGACCGGTTACGGCTACATCGAGGTGGCCGGCGAGCGCGATGGCATCTGCGATGTCTCGCGTTTCGTCGAAAAACCCGATCTCGCCACGGCGCAGAGCTATCTCGAGGCCGGCAATTTCTACTGGAACACCGGCATTTTCCTGTTTCGCGCCAGTGCCATGCGCGACGCGTTCATGGCCTTCCAGCCCGACATCTGGAGCGCCACAGAGGCTGCCTACCAGGCTGCGACATCGGATCTTTCCGGCCTCTACATGCCTCTGGAGCTCTATGCCGCCATCCCATCGACATCGATCGACTATGCGATCATGGAGCGCGCCAGCGGCATCGCCATGGTGCCGGCCGGCTTTCGCTGGAACGATCTCGGCTCCTGGCAATCGCTGCTCGATGTCGGCCCCTCCGACAGGCAGGGCAATGTCATCGTCGGCGATGTCGTCGCCATCGATTGCGAGAACTCCTATATCCGCAGCGACGGCCGCCTGCTGTCGGCCATAGGCCTGAAGGACGTCGCCATCGTGTCGACCGCCGACGCCACTTTCGTTGCTCCGGTCAGCCACAGCCAAAACGTCAAAAAGATCGTCGAGCAGCTCGAAAAAAGCGGCCGCCTTGAGACCAGGTTCACGCCCGCCGACGATCGCGTCATCGAAAGCGGCGCCTGGCAGCGCCGCGTGCACCATTGGCTGTTCGAGGAGACGGTGCCGTTGTGGTCGACGGTCGGCGTCGATGAGCGCCATGGCGGGTTCCACGAGGCGCTCGGCTTCGATGCCGCCCCCCTGATGAAACCCAAGCGCATGCGCACGCAGGCCAGGCAGATCTACGCCTTCGCCGTCGCCAAGGCGCGCGGCTGGAACGGCCCTGCCGATCGGCTGATCAGCCACGGTCTCGAATTCATGGCCAGGCACGGACGTACCGACAATGGCGGCTGGGTACGCACGCTCAACGTCGACGGCACCGTCGCCGACGCCGCCGAGGATGCCTATGACCATTCCTGCGTGCTCCTGGCGCTGGCGCATGCCCATATGTGCGGCAATCCCGATGCGTTGCGGCTTGGCCAGGAGACCTTTGCGTTCATCGACGCGCATCTCGAGGACGAACGCCTGACCGGCTTCCGCGAGACCTCGAGCGGCGAGGGCGAGCGCCGCTCCAACCCGCACATGCATCTGCTCGAGGCATTCCTGGCTTGGCATCAGGCGACCGGCGAGCGCGCCTATCTTCGTCGCGCCGCGCGCATCGTCGATCTGTTTCGCAGCCATTTCTTCGACCCGGAAAGCTGGACGCTGGGTGAGTATTTCGACCATGAATGGCGGCCGGCCCCTGGCGAGAAGGGCACGTGGACCGAACCTGGCCATCATTTCGAATGGGCCTCGCTGCTGGTCGACTTCGCCGGGCGCAGCGGCCAGAGCGGCTTGACCGGTCTTGCCCGGAAGCTTTACGCGTCGGCGATTGCCAATGGCCTGAACCGCGCCACGGGCCTCGCCTACGGCGCCGTCTCGCGGCAAGGACTGCCGCTCGACCGCGTCTCGCGCAGCTGGCCGCAGGCCGAAGCGATCAAGGCGGCGATCGCGCTGGACGGTTCGGGCGGTCCCGACCTGAAGCCGGAAATCGAGGCGCGTGTCGGCCGGCTGTTCCGCTGGCACATCAATCCGGCACCGCTCGGCCTGTGGATCGACCGCATTGACGAGCGTGGCCGCTCCTTGGCGAGCGAGGTGCCGGCCAGCATCTTCTATCATCTCGTCTGCGCGCTGACGCAGTATCTGGACGGCACTGCGCCCAAGGATCAGTACGGGCTGGCGACATCACCCGTCTCGACGTAGACCGACTTCAGCTGCGAATAGAGCGCCAGTGCCGCGAGCGAATTCTCGCGGCCGATGCCGGACTGCTTGAAGCCGCCGAACGGGATTTCGACCGGCGTCAGATTGTAGGCGTTGATCCAGCAGGTGCCGGCCTGCAGTTCGGCGATGACACGATGGGCGCGCGCCAGGTCGCGCGTGAACACGCCGGCGGCGAGGCCGAATTCGGTATCGTTGGCGCGCTCGATCACCTCGTCCTCGCTGTCGAATTTCAGCACACTCATCACCGGCCCGAAAATCTCCTCGCGCGCGATGCGCATCGTGTCGGTGACACCGGTGAACACCGTCGGCTCGACGAAGAAGCCGCCCTGGAAGCCCTGCAGCGAAGGCACGTTTCCGCCGCAGGCGAGCACCGCGCCATCCTGCTTGCCGGCCTCGATGTAAGAGACCACCTTGTCGTGCTGCGCCTTCGAGACCAGCGGCCCCATCTGCGTGTCCAGATCGAGCGGATCGCCGATGCGGATTTTCTTCGTCCGTTCGGTCAGCCTCTCGACGAAACGGTCATGGATGCTGCTCTGCACGAAGACCCGCGTGCCGTTGGAGCAGATCTGGCCGGTCGAATAGAAATTGCCGAGCATCGCGCCGCCGATGGCATTTTCGAGGTTGGCGTCTTCGAAGACGATCAGCGGCGACTTGCCGCCGAGCTCCATCGTCGCGTGCTTCATCTTCGAGCCGGCGAGCGACAGCACCTTGCGGCCGGTCGGCACCGAGCCGGTCACCGAGACCTTTGCGACGACATCATGTCCGACAAGACCGGCGCCGACATCGCCAAAACCCTGCACGACGTTGAACAGCCCGTCGGGCAGCCCGGCCTCGGTGTAGATCTCGGCGAGCGCCAGCGCTGAAAGCGGCGTGTTCTCCGAGGGCTTGAACACCATCGCATTGCCCATGGCGAGGGCCGGCGCCGACTTCCAGCCGGCGATCTGGATCGGGTAATTCCAGGCGCCGATGCCGACGCAGACGCCGAGCGCCTCGCGCCTGGTATAGGCAAAGGGTCCGCCGAGATCGACGGCCTCGCCATTAAAGGCGGCGACGGCGCCGCCGAAATATTCCAGGCAGTCGGCCGCCGACGGGGCATCGGCGACCAGCGTCTCCTGGATCGGCTTACCGGTATCCAGCGTCTCGATGCGCGCCAGATCGGCATTGCGCGCGCGCAAAATGTCGGCGGCGCGGCGCAGGATGCGGCCGCGTTCGACCGCCTTCAGCCGCGCCCAGGCCGGTTGTGCTGCACGCGCCGCCTCGATCGCGAGCTCCAGCACGTTCGGCGTCGCCGAGCGCAGGATGGCGATGGTCTCGCCGGTTGCCGGATAGATAACCGGCAGCGCTGCGCCGCGCTCGTCGTCGATATAGCGGCCGTTGACATAATGCGATGCCGTTGGCTGGGCGCGCATGACTGTTCTCCAAATCGTCTTGTCGCGGCATGCGGAATATGCGTCCGCCGGATCATGGCCTATCTGTCCGACACCTGCCAGCGCGGATTGATCCATGGTTCCTGGTTGGACGGTGGCAGCGGCGTACGCCCGAGAATGTGGTCGGCGGCCTTCTCGCCGGTCATGATCGACGGCGCGTTGAGATTGCCGTTGGTGACGCGTGGAAAGATCGAGGAATCGGCGACCCGAAGCCCTTCGACGCCAATGACGCGGCATTCCGGATCGACGACGCTCATCGCATCATCGGCACGGCCCAACTTGCAGGTGCCGCAAGGGTGGTAGGCGCTTTCGGCGTGGTCGCGAATGAAGGCGTCGAGCTCTTCATCCGATTGTACATGCGAGCCCGGCGACAGTTCCTTGCCTCGGTACGGATCGAAGGCCGCTTGCCCGAAGATCTCGCGGGTCAGCCGGATGCAGTGGCGGAACTCCATCCAGTCGTCCGGATGCGACATGTAGTTGAAGCGGATCACCGGGTTCGATTTGGGATCGGGCGAGCGCAGCGTGACTGAACCGCGCGACTTCGACCGCATCGGCCCGACATGCGCCTGGAAACCATGCGCCTTGGCCGCCGCCTTGCCGTCATAGCGGACCGCGGCCGGGATGAAGTGATACTGGATATCGGGATAGTCGACGCCGGCGCGCGAGCGCACGAAGGCGGCCGCCTCGAAATGATTGGTGGCACCGAGGCCGGATTTGAAGAACAGCCATTGTGCCCCGATCAGCGCCTTCGAGAACGGGTTCAAGACGGAGTTCAGCGTGATCGGCTTTGTCGATTCCTGCTGGATGTAAAGTTCCATATGGTCCTGCAGATTGCGGCCGACTCCGGGCCGGTCGGCGATCACCGGGATGCCGTTCTCCCTAAGGTGCTGGCCGGGGCCGATGCCGGACAGCATCAGGATCTTGGGCGAGTTGATCGAGGACGCGGCAACGATCACCTCGCGTCGCGCTCTGACCACCTGAATCCGTTTGCGCACTTCGATCTCGACGCCGGTGGCGCGTTGATTCTCGATGATTACCCGCCGGGCGAAACCCTTGACCAGGCTGACATTTTTCCGCCTCAGCGCCGGCCTCAGATAGGCGCTCGCGGCCGACCAGCGACGGCCGCCGCGGATGGTCTGCTCCATCGGCCCAAAGCCTTCCTGCTTCGCGCCGTTATAGTCGTCGGTCAGCTCGAAACCGGCCTGACGGCCTGCCTCGACGAAGGCGCCGTAGAGTGGGTTCGTCCTCGAGCCGCGCTGCACAGTCAGCGGGCCGCCGTGGCCGCGCCAGCCATTCTCGCCGCCTGCGCTGTCCTCCATGCGCTTGAAATAGGGGAGCACGTCGGCAAACCCCCAGCCGGCGGCACCCTGTTCGGCCCAATGGTCGAAGTCACGTGCATGGCCGCGCACATAGACCATGCCGTTGATCGAGGATGAGCCGCCGATGACCTTGCCGCGCGGCGTCGCCAGCACGCGGCCGCCGAGATGCGGCTCCGGCTCGCTGGCGAAGCCCCAGTCGTAAAGGCTCATATTGAGCGGGATCGACAGCGCCGACGGCATCTGGATCAGCGGCCCGATATCGCTGCCGCCATATTCGATGACGATCACCGAATGCTTGCCGTCCTCCGACAGCCGGTAGGCCATGGCCGAACCGGCCGAGCCGGAGCCGATGATGACGAAATCCGCTTCAAGCATGGTTCATGCGCGCCCGTGGTTCATATGCGCAATGAAATCGGCCAGCGAGACGTTGCCGCCGGTTGCCATTACGAGAACGGTCTTGCCGGTGACGTCGACCTTGCCGCCGAGCAACGCCGCCAGCGAAGCAGCGCCGGATGGCTCGAGCACCAGCTTCAGCCGCTCGAAGGCGAGGCGCATGGCGCGCCGCACCGAAGCATCGTCGACGGTGACGCCGCGAACGCCGGCGGCCTTCACCGCTGCGAACGGCGCGTCGCCGGGCCGCCGCGACATCAGCCCGTCGCAGATCGATTTCGGCCCGATCGGCATGGTTTCGATGGCGCCATGCGCCAGCGACGAGCCCATGCCGTCAAAACCTTCCGGCTCGACGCCGATGATCTTCGTGGCTGGCGACAGATAGTGAAAGGCCAGTGAAACACCGCCGATCAGGCCGCCGCCGCCGACCGAGCAGAACAAGAGATCGGCCTCCGCTTGCCTGGCGGCGAGCTGGTCGAGTGCCTCCAGACCGGCACCGGCCTGGCCGGCGACGATCTCCGGATCGTCGAACGGGTGCAGCAGCGCCAGACCTTCGCTCGCAGCGATCTCGCGCGCCTTGGCGGCGGCGACTTCCTCACGCGCGCGCTCGCCATGGTCAGTCAGCACCACGCGCGCGCCGTAACCCAATGTGGCGTCGCGCTTGGCGGCCGGCGCGTCGATCGGCATGACGATGGTGACGGGAATGCCAAGCGCTTGGCCAGCCGCCGCTAGCCCCTGCGCAAAATTGCCGGAGGAGTAGGCAACGACGCCCTTTTTGGCTTCGTCAGGCGAGAGCTTCTTCAGCCGCCAGTAGGCGCCGCGCACCTTGAACGATCCTGCCCATTGCAGCGATTCGGCCTTGACGAAGACGCGGGCGGCGCCGGTCTCGCGCGCGAGTGCCGCCGATTCCAGCAGCGGCGTGACCTGCGTCGCCTTGGAGGTGACGGCATAGGCCTGCCTGAGATGGTCGAGCGAGGGGACGAGACTATCTGCCATCATTCGCCTCGCGGAAAGCGCTTCTGCTCTTCGAGCAGGTCGAGGTTCATGTGGTTGCGCATGTAGCGCTCCGATGCCTTCTGCAGCGGCTGGAATTCCCAGGGATAATGGGTGCCGTTGCGCAGCGCCGGGTAGACCACCCAGCGGCGTGCCTGGCTGGCACGCACCGCCGCGTCGAAGGCCGCCATGTCCCAGCGCGCCCGCACCTTGTCGGTGAAAGCGGCCACCAATGCCGCATTGGCCGGATCGGCGGCGAGATTGGTCAATTCCTGCGAATCCGATTCAAGATCAAACAGTTGCGGCGGATCGATCTCGCAATGGATGAATTTGTAGCGGCCCTCGCGCATCGCCACTATCGGCGCGTTGGAGCCTTCGGCGGCATATTCCATCAGCACCGGCGCGGAGCGTTTCTTTCCGTTCAGCAACGGCAGCAGCGACTGGCCGTCAGTCCACGGCGCAATCGCGCTGATGTCGATGCCGGCGAGGTCGCAAAGCGTCGGCGTCACGTCGAGATTGGAGACCGGCGTGTCGATCAGGCCGGCGGCGATGCCCTTGCCGGCGATCATCAGCGGCACCCGCGCCGAACCTTCGAAAAAGCACATCTTGAACCACAGGCCGCGCTCGCCCAGCATGTCGCCATGGTCCGAGCAGAACAGGATGATCGTGTCGTCGAGCATGTGTGTGTGCTCGAGCACCGACATCAATTCGCCGAGCTTGTCGTCGAGATAGGAGATGTTGGCGAAATAGCCGCGCCGTGCGCGGCGTATCTGCTCAGCGGTGATGTCGAACCTGTCATAGTCGCTGGCGCGGTAGAGCCGCTGCGAATGCGGGTCCTGCCTGTCGTAAGGAATGAAGCCGACCTCAGGCTCGAGCGCCGGGCAATCCTCGTAGAGGTCCCAGTATTGCCGCCGTGCGACGTAAGGATCGTGCGGATGGGTGAAAGAAACCGTCAAGCACCAGGGCCGATGTGCGGCATCGTCGGAGACGCGGGCAAAATCATAAAGCTTCTGCACGGCATGGAAGGCGACCTCGTCGTCATATTCCAGCTGGTTGGTGATCTCAGCAGTACCGGCGCCGCTGACGGAGCCGAGATTGTGATACCACCAGTCGATGCGCTCGCCGGGTTTGCGATAGTCGGGTGTCCAGCCGAAATCGGCCGGATAGATGTCGGTGGTCAGCCGCTCCTCGAAGCCGTGCAACTGGTCCGGACCGACGAAATGCATCTTGCCGGAAAGGCAGGTGTGATAGCCGGCGGCACGCAGATGATGGGCAAAGGTCGGGATCGAAGACGCGAATTCGGCGGCGTTGTCATAGACCCCGGTGCGTGACGGCAACTGGCCGCTCATGAATGCGGCGCGGCCCGGCGCGCAGAGCGGCGAGGCCGTGTAATTGTTGCCAAAACGCGCCGAACGCGCGGCGAGCGCCTTCAGATGCGGCGCGTGCAGGAAGTCCGCCGGCCCATCCGGAAACAGCGTTCCGTTGAGCTGATCGACCATGACGATCAGGATATTGGGTCGCTTGGATGTCACTGCTTCTGCCGTCCGCTGAGCTTCGTTTCGAGATAGTCCTCGACCAGTGCAATCGCGGTCGCGGCATCGGGAACACCGTCCTTCAGCGCGCGCCTGATATAGAGCCCGTCGATCAGCGCCGCGGTCGCTTCGGCGACCCGGTCGGCCTCGCTTCTCGGCAGGATGCCGGCCAGCCCGCTGAGCAGATTGGAATGCAGCCGGCGCGCATAGACCTTGAGCAGCCGGCGGAGTGCTGCCGATTTCTGCGCCTCGACATAGAAGGCGAGCCAGGCGGCGATCGTTTCGGGCTGGAACTGGATGTCGGAGAAATTGACCGCGACCACCGCCGAGACGCGCTGGCGCGCCGTGCCGGCCGCGCGAAGTGCACGGCGCGTATCGGCGGTGAGCTCGCTCAGGATGTGCCGCATCGTCGCCAACAGCAATTCGTCCTTGACGCCGAAATAATGGTGGGCAAGCGCCGAGGACACGCCGGCGCGCCCGGCGATTTCCGACATCGTCACATCAAGCGAACCGCGCTCGCCGATCGCCGAGATCGTTGCGTCGATGAGCGCCCTGCGGCGCAACGGCTCCATTCCGAGTTTCGGCATTCCTGCTCCGACCTGTTGCGACAAGATTATTTTTTATTGACGCATCAATCAACAAAAATCCGGCCTGATTTGCTGGCAAAAGCCAGGCACTATGACCAGATGATCAAGATCAAGCGATTGTGCGGTTCTGGCCCCTTCACGAGGCCGGCGAAACGGTTCATGCTTGAACAATGCTGATGCGCGCGCAGTATCGCGTAGCCCGGGTCCACAGGATGGAGATCGCCATGACAGCATGCATCGTCGGTTGGGCGCATTCGCGCTTCGGCAAGCTCGAAGGCGAGACGCTGGAGGGCCTGATCACCAAGGTGGCAGTCGAGGCGCTCGATCATGCCGGCATCGGTCCGGATGACGTTGACGAGATCGTGCTCGGCCACTTTAACGCCGGGTTTTCCGGCCAGGATTTCACCGCGAGCCTGGTCCTCCAGGCCGACGACCGGCTGCGCTTCAAGCCGGCGACCCGCGTCGAGAACGCCTGCGCCACCGGCTCGGCGGCGGTCAGGCAAGGCATCCGCGCCATCGACGCCAATGCCGCCCGTATCGTGCTGGTGGTCGGCGCCGAGCAGATGACGACGACGCCCGGTCCCGAGATCGGCAAGAACCTGCTCAAGGCCTCGTATCTGCCGGAGGACGGTGACACGCCGGCAGGCTTCGCTGGCGTCTTCGGCAAGATCGCCCAAGCCTATTTCCAGCGCTACGGCGACCAGTCGGATGCGCTGGCGATGATTGCCGCCAAGAACCACAAGAACGGCGTCGACAATCCCTACGCGCAGATGCGCAAGGATTTCGGCTACGAGTTCTGCAGGCAGGAAAGCGAAAAAAACCCCTTCGTCGCCGGTCCGCTGAAGCGCACAGACTGCTCGCTGGTGTCGGACGGTGCCGCCGCGCTTGTCCTTGCCGACACGGCCACGGCGCTGAAGATGCGTCGCGCCGTCGCCTTCCGCGCCAATGAGCATGTGCAGGATTTCCTGCCGATGTCGAAGCGCGACATTCTCGCCTTCGAAGGCTGCGAGCGGGCCTGGAACCAGGCGCTGAAGCAGGCGGGCGTGACGCTCGGCGACCTGTCCTTCGTCGAGACGCATGACTGTTTCACCATCGCCGAACTGATCGAGTATGAGGCGATGGGCTTGGCCAAGCCGGGCGAGGGCGCCAAGCTGGCCCTGGATGGCGAGACGGCGAAAGATGGAAGGCTGCCGGTCAATCCGTCTGGCGGGCTGAAGGCCAAGGGCCACCCGATCGGTGCCACCGGCGTATCCATGCATGTGCTGAGCGCGATGCAACTCATCGGCGAGGCGGGCGGCATCCAGGTGCCGGGAGCAAAGCTCGGCGGCATCTTCAATATGGGTGGTGCCGCGGTCGCCAACTACGTTTCCATTCTCGACCGGATCAGATAAACCCGCCCGCATTTGCGGGAGGTGACATGACAAATCCGGTTCTGGTCGAAGTTTTGCGCGGCGCTCTCGTCGAGAGCGCGCATCGCGGCGCTGTTGCCGTCTTCGACGCCGACGGCAAGCCCGTCTGGGAGATCGGCGACACGGCACAGCCGGTGTTCCCGCGTTCGGCGGTCAAGGCGATCCAGGCGTTGCCGCTGGTCGAGAGCGGCGCTGCCGATGCCTACGGCTTCGGTGACCGGGAGCTGGCGCTGGCCTGCGCCTCCCATTCCGGCGAGCCGCCGCATGTCGAGCTGGCGCGCGCCATGCTGGCGAAAGCCGGCCTCGACGAGACGGCACTCGAATGCGGCGCGCATTGGCCGTCGAGCCACGGGGCGACGCTGGCGCTCGCGCGCGCCGGCCGTGCGCCGAACACCTTGCACAATAATTGTTCCGGCAAGCACTCAGGCTTCCTATGCACCTGCGTTCACAGCGGCATCGCCCATCGTGGTTACGTCAAGGCTGGCCATGCTTCGCAGGAGATGGTCCGCGAAGCGATGCAGGCGGTGACCGGTGCTGCCCATGACGCCGATCACCGCGGCACCGACGGCTGCTCGATTCCGACCTATGCCGTGCCGCTGCGCAGCTTTGCCCTTGGCTTTGCCCGCATGGCGACAGGTGCCGGCTTCGAACCGGTGCGCGCCCGGGCGGCGAAGCGGCTGCTTTCCGCCTGCATGGCCGAGCCGTTTTTCGTCGCCGGCACGGGCAGGTCCGATGTAGCGATGATGGAGGCCGCGCCGGGCCGGATTTTCGTCAAGGGAGGCGCCGAAGGTGTTTTTTGCGCCGCCCTTCCGGAGCTCGGCCTTGGCATTGCGCTGAAATGCGACGATGGCGCCGGCCGCGCCGCTGAAGTGATGGTCGCGGCCGTGCTGGCAAAGCTGCTGCACGCCGACCAGGCGCTCGCTGCGAAATTGATCGAACAGGCAAATCCGCCCATCGAAAGCCGGATCGGTGCCAAAGTCGGCGCGCTCCGGCCGACGGCCACCTTCAACTGACGTGGTTGCGCTCGACGGTCAAATGCGCGTAGCCGGCATTGCCTGATGCGGCGAGGTCGCCGGTCACCGGCTCGGCCCAGCGTTGGCCGACGATCGCGCCGTTCTGGACTCCGTCGATGACATTGTCGGAGATGATTGCCGTCCCGGCACCTTCGACCACGGTCACGACGATGCCGGTCCCCGCCTTGCGGATGACGTTTCCCGTGGCGACCACATTGCGCATGAACGGTCCCCAGCCGATCTGCATGCCGTAGAGCGGTGCATTCTCGACGACATTGCCGGAAACTGTGGTGTCTGCCTCGACGCTGATGCCGACGCCGAAGCCGGGCGCGTCCGCAGGGTAGGGGCCGCTGGTCGCCAGATTGCGGACGATGTTGCCGGAGCACACGCCCATGCGGCCGCCTTCGTTGAAGTTGACGATCGAAATACCATTGGCGGCGCCATCGACGATGTTGTTGCCGATGATCGCCCCTTCGAAGGAGAATTCGGAATACACGGCCGTCTCGCCCGAACGCGAGCAGGTGTTGCCGGTGATCTGCAAATTGCTGGAACTGTTGGCGCGGATCGCCGAAAACGCGCAGTCCGAAACAATATTACCGGAGATGATGACATTGCCGGCGCGGAACGCATTGATGCCATTGCCGTTCTGGCCGGTTCCGCCGCTGCGCGCCTGGATGCGCTCGATCCGGTTGCGGCTGACGATGGTGCCGTCTTCCGCCGCCTGCCAGCGGTGCACGAGAATGCCGCCATTGGCGCAGTCGGAGACGCTATTGCCTGATATTTCCAGGCCATCGGCCTCGACCGAATAGATGCCGGCATCGGCCGCACCGGATATCTCCGAGCGCTCAATGCGGCCCGAGGCGTGTTCGAGCGCTAGGCCGTGCTTGCCGCTGCCGGTAAGCTGGCAATTGTCGACGACCAGATGGGCGATGCGGCGCAGATCGAGCAGGCCTTGCGCGTAGTCGCCCATCCAGCGGTTGCTGCCGTCGAACACCAGCCCGCTGAGTTCGATATGCTCGGCCTGTTCGGCCATGATGAGATGGCCATTGCCGCCATAGACGATCCGCGATGCGCCCGGTACGCCGGACAGGCGCACCCGGCCGGGCAGCGACAGGTTGGAAACGATATAGATCACCGGCGACAGGAACACCGGCATGTCGCGGTCGTGCGCGTCGCGTAGCAGCTTGGTGAAAGCCTTGCTCTGGTCGTCTAGCGCGCCGGGCCGGACGCCGAGCTCGGTCGCGTTGATCGCGCCACGCATCGCGGCTTTCTCGATGCCGGGAAGGTTTTTCGCCGCTGCCTTGCCGAGCGAAAGCCCCATGACGGCAAAGCCGGCGGTCTGCGCAAGCAGCGTTCGTCTGTTCAACATCGGCACAGATCCCTTGCGTTCAACGGCCACGCCGCAGGATTCGTGCCAGACTAGCCCGGTCGAACTCGTGGTGAAAATCTGAAGCTTGCCAGCCAGGACGGAATATTGCTTTCGGCCTTTCTGTGGGCGATCAAACGAAGCCCCTTTTGATCTCTATTCGATCCTCGTTGGCTCGGCGAACACCGCATTTACCCCGTTGAAGGCAAGTTGCACGAATGTCTGGTCGATCTCCGCGGGGGACAGCTTCGTATCCCTCTCAAGCCACCAGTGCATCACTTCAAAGAACGCGCCAACGATGAAGCGTGTGGCGATCTCAAGTCTGACTCCGCCTTCATCACCTTGGATATTCGCCAACTCATGGCGAACCTGCCTGCTTATCCAGCCGCGGATCTCTTCTGGCATTTCGCGCTTTTTCCCGCCCATCAGCGCACGGTGCATCTCCCGCGTGGCAAGAGCATGCTCGAACACCGGACCGCTGAAGGAAAAGCCCTTGGCATTTCTCTGCGAATGGCGTTCGGCACCACGTGCCTGCAAGCCCTTCATATGCTCGTCGATCGTTGCTTTCCTCAAGTAGTCCTTATCGGGATAGTGCGTGTAGAAAGTCGAGCGGCCGACATCGGCTTCCCTGCAGATGTCCTCGACCGTGATCGCCGTATATCCCTTCTCGGCGGTCAATCTGAAAAGCGCCTGCTGCAGTCGGCTGCGGGTCCTGGCGACCCGACGGTCGATCGGTCCGGCTGGCATCGGCAACATCCTTTTCCGGCCAAAGGACACCAAATCGTCCAGTATTGGGCGCGTCGGTGCGATGTGGCCAGTAAAACTGATACTGGACACACTGTCCAGTATCATATGCTCTTGCGGAAGGCCCGGCGCGATGCCCGGCTGGCCGGAGATAAAGCAATGCACCAACGTCTTTTCGGAACAATAGTTGGAGGGCATGCGCTAGTCGCGCTCGTCAAAGTGGCCGTGGTGCTCGCGGCATTTTTCTCGTTGGGACAGGCAAATGCGGTCTTTTCCTTGGGAGTTCCCGTCCTCCTGCTTCATGCTGGTGCACTCGTCGTAGTCGCGAGCTTATTGATATGGCAAAGCGCTCACGGGCGGCTGTCCGCCAAGGACCGCAGACCGGCCGCCGGCGAGGAGAAGGCGCCGCATGTCGGCATCACGCTTCATTCCGCCGCCCTGTACGATATGCTGGCGTGGCTTCTGACCTTCGGTCGCGAACGTGCTTTTCGCGAAAGGATATTAAGCTTTGCGGAGCTGAAACCGGGAGAAGTGGTCCTGGATGTCGGGTGCGGCACCGGCACCACCGCGCTCCTCGTCAGACAGAAGGTGGGGCCGGAGGGGCGTGTGGACGGCGTCGACGCCTCCGCCGAAATGGTTGCGCGCGCAACGGCAAAGGCCCGGCGGGCAGGGTTACAAGTCGGGTTCTCGACCGCCACCGCTCAGGAACTGCCTTTCAAGGATGGGGAATTTGATGTCGTCCTCAGCACGCTGATGTTCCACCATCTTCCAAAGAAGGGCCGCGAGGATTTTGGCAGAGAAGCCTTCCGCGTCCTGAAGCCGGGCGGTCGCGTGCTTATCGTCGATTTTGCAAAACCGCCGCGCCGGAAGAGCACGTTTCGGCTCCACCGGCATGGTTACGTCGATTTGGACAAAATCGCAGCGGATCTCGGCCGGCTCGGCTTCAATATCGCTGAGCGAGGCGACGTCGGAACCAAGGGGCTCCGCTATCTAATTGCGCAGCCGGACCTTAGCCTTACGGCGCTCTAAGCGCGATAGCGCGTTGAGGCATTCGCATGGTCAGCTTTACACCGATAGTGTTGAAAAAGTCCGGGTTGCAGCAGTCCTGAAGCACTGATTCAATCTTCGTCGTAAGAGGAGATTGAGTCGATGATGGG